>DATIQH010000343.1:0-1909 GCA_035471155.1 Nitrospiraceae bacterium
CGAGCTCTGATCGCTCTCGGTTTCCTGATTCTGCTGGGCGTGATCTTGACCACTCAAGGACAACTCCCGCGGAATGAGCAGGATCCTGCTAAGTCCAGCGATAGGGTTGTCGCCCGCATAGGCACGCGCTCGATCACTTTGCGACAGGTCGAGCAGAGTGTGGCTCTTTCCCTCTATCAAGCTGATCAGCAGCGCAGCCAGCTGTTACATCAAGGGCTTCAGCGAATGATCGATGAGGAACTGCTTGAGACTGAAGCATCCAGAAAGGGCGTCTCCGTCTCGCAGTTAGTTGCGGACGCGTCTCAATCGGAATCTATCGCCCGGCTCGCGGACATTCCCGCCCCTGTTAAACGCATCGAGCGTGGCAACGCGCATGAAGACTCGATTCTTGATATGCCACGCGACCCTCAGGAGCAGGCTAGACTTCGCCAGGCGCTGCTGGTTGCCCTTCGCCGCCAAGTAAATATTCAGATCGACTTCCCTGATCCAGAACTCCCTATTCTCCCGGTCAGTGCCGATGACGATCCGACGGCAGGACCAGCCAACGCGCCTATCACCATCGTGGAATTTTCGGACTACCAATGCCCGTACTGCAAACTCAGCCTGCCGACAATCAAAGAAATCCTTGCGAAGTACCCTGGCAAGGTCAGAGTGGTGTATCGAGATTATCCCGGTCCTAATCACCCACATGCGCCACAAGCTGCCGAGGCTGCCCAATGCGCTGGCAACCAGGGGAAGTTTTGGGAGTACCACGACAGCTTGTTCGACCGCCAAGCCTCGGGGACAGGATGGAACTTCTCCGAACTGGCTAAAGAGATCGGGCTTAACCAGGACACCTTTGCCGCCTGCCTGAACTCACGACACTATCGAGAGGAAGTGGCGAAAGATCTGCGCGACGGTCTCAAGCTCGGCGTGACCAGCACTCCGACGTTTTTCATCAATGGCCGCCCTTTGGTCGGTGCCAAACCGTTTGCCGAATTTCAAACTGTGATCGATAGGCTTCTCAAACAACAATCCCCTTCGTAAGAGCCTGATATTCCCACTTGTAAGGTCTTGCCCTCCTGTCTTACCCTGTATGCGGAGGCCGGCACATGGATGAATCTAGTCGTTTGACCAAAACGAAAGAACAGTGGGCGAAGGCGCGGCGCGGCGGTGAAGAACGGGAAGTATTTTATGAAGGAGATGCCCGCTTGCCACCGGGACAGCATCTTGTCGAGACCTGGCCTGTGCTGGATCTGGGCTTCAAGCCTGAAGTCCCCTTGACCGAATGGAGCCTGACCATCGGCGGACTCGTGACCACTCCCGTCACCTGGACATGGGAGCAATTCTTAGCACAGCCACAATTCAAGGATGTGTCGGATTTCCACTGTGTAACGAGCTGGAGCCGGTTCGACAACGAGTGGGAAGGAGTCAGTTTCAAACACATTCTGTCCGTGGTGACACCGCTATCTTCGGCGAAATTCGTCTTCTTCAAATCGTTCGACGACTACACTACCAATTTGCCGCTTGACGCCTGCGACGATAGCGACGTGCTCCTGACATACAAATGGAACGACAAACCCCTCACGAAGGAACATGGCGGTCCGGTCCGCGTGATTGTCCCGAAGCGCTATGCCTGGAAAGGCGCCAAGTGGGTGAAGGAGATTACATTCCTGGATAAGGATGAAAAGGGGTTCTGGGAAGTGCGGGGTTATTCAAACACGGCTTTCCCTTGGGAAAACGATCGATATGGGTGAGCCCGTCCAGCAGGATGCTGAAAAGGCCGACCAGCCTCGTTCTCGGCTCATCGAAATCCTCAACGTACCCCAGAGGGTACGCCTCCGGTTTCGACTCGCCTGTGGCCTTGCTGGACGGCCTTTTTGAGCATCCTGTTTACGGCAGTCCTACGTTTCACCTTTCACGTCTTACC
>DATIQH010000344.1:0-1871 GCA_035471155.1 Nitrospiraceae bacterium
GGTCGATTTTTTCGGCGGAGCCGACGCCGAACACGAGCTGTTTCTGGTTGCTGGCATTGTAGCCGTCGCCGGCGATGAGCTGGCGGGTGATCGTTCGCTCGCCGATCTTCAGCCGGGAGACGCCAGGTAGAGTCGCGGCGCCACCAATTCTCCATACATAGAGCGTGCATGACGAAGCGTCCTTACACGGTTGTCAATGCCGAGTGAGATGCCACTGGTCGCGACGTAAGTCGTCTATGTGCCGCAATGACGGGATCGACAATTTCCCCACAGTTGATACAACGCCATCCGGCATACTCATAGTCATTCGGTCCGAGTGCTCCAAGATCTTCAAACTTCTCACGCACCATCAATCCTTCACAGCGTGTGCACCTCACCGCATGCCTCCTTCCTTGTGGGGTCTTGCTCAGATACTTCGGACCTTTCCCACTGGTCTTTCTGCTAGAATTTTGAGCATCTGCATATGTGCGTTCGCGCCTCAGTGATTGTCCATGATGGCTCTAAGCTCACTGCCGGTGATCACCTCACGATCGAGCAGGGCTTTTGCTCCTTCTACGAGTGCGCGCTTCTTTTCAGCTAAGAGCCATCTCACGCGATCGTATTGCTCGTCGATGATGCGACGCACTTCGCAGTCGATCTCGCGGGCGGTCTCCTCCGAATAGTCGCCTTTCTCCTGAGGCGCTTGAATCTGCATGATGAGAGGCTGGCGTTCACGATCAAGGGTAACAGTGCCCAGCTTCTCGCTCATCCCGTAGGACTTGATCATGCTTTTGGCAATGTCTGTGGCCCTGACCAGGTCGTTCTGCGCTCCGGTAGACGCTTCGCCGAAGATCAATTCTTCCGCATTTCGCCCTCCGAGTAAGACGGCAATCTTGTTTTCCAACTCCGTCTTGGCCATCAGGAACCGATCCTCGGTCGGGAGCTGAAGGGTATAGCCCAACGCGGCAACGCCGCGAGGGATGATCGAGATCTTCTGAATCGGGTCTGCTCCCGGAAACGACAGCGCTACCAAGGCGTGGCCTACTTCATGGTAAGCGACGCGTTCTTTCTCCATCTTGTTGAGCACCCGGTTTTTCTTCTCCAATCCGGCGACAACCCGCTCCACCGCTTCTTGTAATTCCGAGTGACCCACGTGTTCCTTATTCCGACGCACAGTTAAGAGTGTGGCTTCATTGATGATATTCGCGAGGTCGGCGCCTGAGAACCCGGGGGTCATCCCGGCGATCACCTCAAGATCTGCATCGGGACCCAGCGCCACCCGCTTCGCATGGACGCGCAAGATGGCCAGGCGGCCGATCTTATCCGGGCGATCGACCAAGACTTGCCTGTCGAACCGGCCTGGCCGCAACAGTGCAGGATCCAAGATTTCAGGCCGATTGGTCGCCGCCATCAGAATGACGGCGATGCGGGGATCAAAGCCGTCCATCTCGACCAGCAACTGATTCAGGGTCTGTTCACGCTCCTCATGCGCCATGGGTCCCGCCCCACGGGCTTTTCCCAACGCATCCAGTTCGTCGATGAAGATAATACAGGGCGCCTTGATCTTCGCCTGCTCGAACAGATCTCGCACGCGGGAGGCCCCCACTCCCACAAACATTTCCACAAACTCGGACCCGCTGATGCTGAAAAACGTCACGCCTGCCTCTCCTGCCACAGCGCGAGCCAGGAGCGTCTTGCCGGTTCCAGGCGGACCGACGAGCAAGATGCCTTTCGGAATCTTTCCTCCGAGACGCGTGAACTTTTCCGGTGTCTTCAGAAACTCAATCACTTCGCGCAGTTCTTCCTTCGCCTCCTCCACGCCGGCTACATCCGCGAAAGTCACTTTCGTATCCTTCTCCGCATAGATCTTCGCCTTTGATTTCCCCACGGTC
>DATIQH010000345.1:0-6766 GCA_035471155.1 Nitrospiraceae bacterium
ACTTCCTGTCGTTGAGAAGGAGAAAGACTGCGAAGGCTTGCTAGCAGCGGATTTGCTGGGTTTTCTGTTGAGTCGGTAGGTTCTTGACTAGCTGTTGACGTATTTCTTAAACACTTGACTGGGGCGAAACGTCACGACACGACGAGGCGTGATGCCTATTTCTTCACCGGTCCGAGGGTTCCGGCCTTTCCGCGCCCCTTTACTGCGCACCACAAAATTTCCGAATCCCGCAATCTTGACCGACTCTCCCTTATGCAACACATCTTTCAACATATTCAGCACGAGTTCGACGATATCTGCAGCTTCGTTTTTCGAAATGCCGACCTGCTTATAAATTTCGTTCGCGATATCTGCCTTTCGCATGCTTTCCCCTCCGACACTCGTGCAAACTTCTTGAATGATCGCCCGTGAACTTTCTATGAACGATTAGCAGTTTCGCCATAAGTTACGTGAGGTTATAATACCTGTCAAGAAGAAAGATGCCGAATCGCATGCCATACTCATTCGTCTTTGGCAAGCAGCTTGTATTCGATACTATCCGCCAGCGCCTGCCAGCTGGCTTCCATGATGTTCTCAGACACCCCGACAGTGCCCCATTTATCCTTATGGTCGCCTGATTCGATCAATACCCGGACCTTGGACTCCGTCCCACGATTAGCCGACAACACTCGCACTTTGTAGTCGAGCAATTTGACCTCTCGTAGCTGGGGATAGAACTTTTCCAACGCTTTCCGCAATGCATGATCGAGCGCATTCACCGGGCCTGCCCCGACTGCGGCCGCCTGTTCTACCACGCTTCCGACTTTCACCATCACCGTGGCTTCCGACGACGACGCGCCATGGTCTTGTTTCTTCTCGACAACGACCCGAAATCCCAGAAGTTGAAACGATGGCCTGTGCGTCCCCATCGCTTTTCTCATGAGCAACTCGAAGGAGCCTTCCGCTGCCTCGAACTGGTAGCCTTCGCTTTCACGCTCCTTCAAGGTATCGATCAGTTCCCGCACCTTGGCATCGCCCTTGTCTAGTTTGATTCCGTAGGCCTCGACCTTCTCCAGCAGCCCGCTCCGCCCTGCCGCATCCGATACCAGCATACGCTGACGATTGCCGACTAAGCTGGGCATCACATGTTCATATGTCACGGGATTCTTCAGCACCGCATGGATATGAATTCCCCCTTTATGGGCAAAGGCTGAATCTCCCACATAGGGCTGATGCGTATTGGGCATGAGATTCGCGATCTCGGTGACAAACCCGGACACCTGTTTGAGATGACTCAAACGGTCTCTCAACACTGGGCGTTTCATCTTCAGTTCAAGATTGGGAATAATCGAACAGAGATTGGCATTGCCGCACCGCTCACCGATCCCGTTAATCGTCCCCTGCACTTGCACCACGCCCGTTTCGATCGCCACCAGCGAATTCGCGACGGCCATTTCGCAATCGTTGTGGGCGTGGATCCCCAAGGGCACCGCGCATTCCCGCCGAACAATCTGGCAGATATCTTTGATTTCCCATGGCATCGACCCGCCATTGGTGTCGCAGAGAATAACCCGTTCGGCCCCGGCTGCCACAGCGTGACGAATCGTCTCCAGCGCATAGTCCGGATTGGTCTTGTATCCGTCAAAGAAATGTTCCGCATCGTAGAACACCCTCCGGCCTTTCGAGCGAAGATAGGCCACGGAATCGCTGATGAGCTCGAGGTTCTTCACCAGGGAAATGCCGAGCGCATCGGTGACGTGCAGCGACCAGGTTTTTCCGAAGAGTGTGATGATCGTGGTCTCTGCCTCCAACAATGCCAGAATGTTCGGATCTTTCTGCACCGCATTACTCGATTTTCTCGTCGCCCCGAATGCCACCACCGTCGCCGACTGCAACGGAACGGTTTTGATCATCCGAAAGAACTCAATTTCTTTAGGATTCGCCCCGGGCCATCCGCCTTCAATGAACTGCACACCCAGCCCGTCCAACTGTTGGGCGACTCGAACCTTGTCTTCAGCCGAGAAACTGACATCTTCGGCCTGGGCTCCGTCCCGTAACGTCGTATCGTAAATTTCTAGAACAGCGGGCAAGGAGACAGACAGAGATACACCGGACGACGCAGAACTAACCGGCTTTCTTTGTGGGGGTCGTGCTTGTGGAGACTTTCTAGCCATATCGGGAACGATACCAGGAGCAGGACGAACCTGTCGAGACTCACCTCACCGAAGCCTTCTATTTCGTGTTTCGGTCTCCTGCCGGTGACTGATCCAGTCCAAATGCGGAATGGAGTGAACGCATCGCCAGCTCGGCATACTTTTCATCGATCACGCAGGAGATCTTGATCTCCGACGTGCTGATCATGAGAATGTTGACGCCTTCCTGCGACAAAACCTCGAACATCTTGGCGGCGACTCCTGAATGGGAACGCATCCCGACGCCGACCAGTGAGACCTTCGCGATCGCTTCGGTCACGGCGACCGATTTGGCGGCGATACTCTTCGCCACGTCCTGAATCAGCGGCAGAGCTTTCTTGATGTCTCCCCGTGGAATCGTGAAGGAAATATCCGTCAGGCCCGACTGACTCATATTTTGGATGATCATATCGACGTTGATGTTGGCCTGGGCCACCGGCCCGAAGAGCTTGGATGCAATACCTGGTTTGTCAGGCACACCCACAATCGTGATCTTGGCCTGATTCCGATCGCCGGTGACTCCCGACACCGCAACGGCCTCCATATCCTCATCTTCTCGTGTCACGAGCGTCCCCTTTCCTTCTTTGAAGCTGGAGTTCACCTCCACCGGCACCGTGAACTTCGCGGCAAACTCGACGGAGCGGCTCTGTAGAACTTTGGCGCCCAAGCTGGCCATTTCCAGCATTTCCTCATAGGAAATCTTGTCGATTCGTCGAGCCGCCGGCACAATATTTGGGTCCGACGTATAGACGCCGTCGACATCGGTAAAAATGATGCACCGATCGGCCTTTAGCGCCGCCGCCAGCGCGACGGCCGTGAGATCGGAGCCTCCACGCCCCAACGTCGTGACATCCGACTGCTCGTTGATCCCTTGAAAACCGGCGACCACCGGAATGATTCCGTTGAGCAGAGCCTCACGGATTCGTTCGGCGCTCACCCGGGTAATACGAGCTTTCGTATGCGCGCTGTCGGTCATGATCCCGACTTGGCGTCCTGTAAATGACTGGGCATCAAGCCCTCTGGCCCGCAAGGCCATCGCCAATAAGGCGATGGTCACCCGCTCTCCGGTGGACAGGAGCATATCGAGTTCGCGATCGTCCGGCACCGGAGTGACTTCATGAGCCAGCCGTAGCAAGCGATCCGTTTCTCCACTCATTGCGGAGAGGACAACCACCACGCGATGGCCATCCTTGTGCGCCTCCTCAATACGGTCGCCCACACGGCGAATCCGCTCGATCGTGCCGACGGATGTTCCTCCATATTTCTGGACAATCAGCGCCACGATCGTCAGGATCCTTTTGCGAACAGCCGCACGACGAATTTTGTCGCATCGCGAGGGGGCACGGTCGAAGATTGCGCGTCAGCCTCGGTAAACTTCCTCCCGACTTCTGTCCCAAGGGGTGACGCGCTGTCACAATAGGCGAAAAATCCAAAACCTTCTGCAGCCTGGCCGTGACGCACGTTACCGGAGTCGCAGACGGCCGCAATGCGATAGGCGCCCAGCTTGGACAGCCCTTCGAGCAGCGGCCCTGTCAATTCACGATCCACCGCTTCAATACCCTTCACCTTGGCCGAGACATCCGACCCGTAGACGACCTCGTCCGGCAACTTCACATGCACATAGGCAAAGTCCTTTTTCTTCAGCTCCTCCAGAGCAACTGCCGCTTGAGTTCGAAGATCCACGCCGGTCAATCTCGCGCTGTCCACGGCTTCAAGCCCGGCCATGATGCCGAGTCCGCGATGGACATCGCTCTGTGAGACCACCACCCCGGACATCTTCAATCGCTCGGAAAGGCTGGGCCAAAGAGTGGCCTTGCCTTGCCCCCAGAGCCAGAGACAATTGGCTGGTTTCTGCTTCGCTTCCAGACGCTCCTCGTTGAGGGGATGGTCGCGCAAAATTTGAAACGAGGCATCCATGAGTTTCCAAAGAATGTCGGATCCGTCTCCTGTCGGCAACGCATCGGTAATAGGCCGACCGACCAGTAATTGCGGATCGGTACAGATCGCTCGAGACTTCCCATTGACCCACACCATGAGATGACGATGGCCTAATCCTGGATAGAACTGAATCATCTCCGATCCAAGCTGTTCATTGACTGCCTCGATCAATTCGCGGGCCTCTTCCGTCGGAATCAGACCCGCCGTCGCATCGTCCATCACGACATGCGGTCCGAGCTTCTTGATCTCGTTCAACCCTCCTTTATTCCCGGACTGGGTGTCTGCCCGCAATGTTACCATCGTGCAGCGATACACCACATCATGCTCGCCGATGGCGACCCCCAAACTCGTCGCTTCGAGCGGGCCAGGGCCCTGGTAGTATTTCTTGGGATCGTATCCGAGGATGGCGGTTCCCATCAGACCACTCCCCCGTCGCACATTCTCAGGAACTGCGGCCAGCAACCCAAGTTCCCCCTCTTGGGCAAGGCGATTCAGGTGAGGGATTGAAGCCGCTTGAAGAGGGGTCCGTCCGCCCAATTCCTTCCGAGGATGGTCGGCCATCCCGTCGACGTGGAGAATCACATGTTTCATCGGAGCCCTGCACTCATGTTGTCTACATCCTTAACAGACGAGCGACATCCTCCCGCGTCGCTCTAACGGTTTTCGGTTGGACCGATACGCTGATGGCTGTGTCGGCATCTTTCAATCCATGGCCGGTCAAGGTACAGACTACAATCTCGCCTTCACGCAATGCGCCCTGCTTGTTCAACTTCATGATACCGGCGACCGATGCGGCTGATGCAGGCTCACAGAAGACCCCTTCCGTCGCCGCCACCGCCCTATAGGCCTGCAGAATCTCTTCATCCGTCACTGAATCGATCGCTCCCGTTGATTCCTTCACGGCCATCGATGCCGCTTCCCAGCTGGCCGGATTGCCGATCCTGATTGCCGAGGCCACCGTCTGCGGATTTTCCACAATGCGGCCAAGGACGATAGGCGCGGCGCCGGCCGCCTGAAACCCGACCATGCGAGGCAGCCTCGTCGATTGATTAGCCGCACGGTACTCCTGATATCCCTTCCAGTAGGCGGTAATGTTTCCGGCATTCCCCACCGGCAGCGCGTGAACGGTCGGAGCATCGCCGAGCTGATCGCAGACCTCCATCGCACCGGTTTTCTGCCCTTCGATCCGGTAGGGGTTGATCGAGTTGACCAGTTCGATACGGCAGGATGCCGATAATTCTTTGACAATAGTCAGGGCTTGGTCGAAGTTTCCTTCGATCTGGATCACTGTGGCTTGATGCATCATGGCCTGGGACAGTTTCCCCATCGCAATCTTCCCAGCAGGAATCAGCACAAAGACCGCCAGACCCGCTCGCGCACCATAGGCTGCCGCGGAGGCGGAGGTATTCCCCGTGGAAGCGCAGATCACCGCCTTGGCGCCGGATTCGACGGCCTTTGAGATGGCCATCGTCATGCCCCGATCCTTAAACGATCCCGTCGGATTCATCCCTTCGAATTTGAGATAGAGGTCGATGCCGGGAGCAATCTGCTCGGCCAGCCGCGTCGCCCTGATGAGCGGAGTGTTGCCTTCGCCGAGCGTCACCACAGGGGTACCGTCGGTCACCGGCAAAAATTTCCGATATTCTTCGATCACTCCACGCCAGCGATTCATCGCATTACTCGTCCTTGCCCTCGACTCTGATCAAGGTGGTTGGCTCGGAGATAAAGGCCATGTGATCGATCGCTCGCAATGCCATTTGGACATCGCGCTCCGTGGCGGTATGGGTCTTGATCACGACCGGAACCGTCTGCCCTTCGCGCCGTCCCTGCTGGAGAACGGATGAGATACTGATCCCGCACCGGCCCAGCTCCCCCGCGATGTGCGACAAGACACCGGGGCGATCCAGTACCATAAAGCGGAGGTAATAGAGCGAGCTGATTTCTTCCATCGGCCGCATCCGAAGCGGGCGACGTTGGTCTTGCTGGAACGAGGCCGGCGGCACTCGTCCCACCGCTCCTTTCAACAGATTGCGCGCGATGGCGATGAGATCGCCGACGACCGCGCTGCCGGTCGGCATGGACCCCGCGCCCCGGCCATAGAGAACCACGTCTCCCACAGCATCCCCGACAAGTTGAATCGCATTGTAGACGCCTTCAACTTGGGCAATCGGAGATGAAGACGGCAGCATCGTGGGATGCACTCTGGCTTCGACGTCGCTGCCGACGAGCTTGGCAATGCCCAGCAGCTTGATCGTACAACCGAATTCTTTGGCATACGCGATATCGAGCGGCGTAATGTGGGTAATCCGCTGGAACTGCGTCGCTATCGCCTTGTTCGCCGGCCGGGCGGCGAGCAGATTTTGGCTGAGGGTACGCCTAGTGAGCCAGAGGGGTCGGTCTACGATGAAACCCTGGAGGCCATTGCCCGCGGCCTGGACCTGCCTGATGGCCACGCCCCGGGCCACCTGCCGCAGCTGGCCCGGGGTGTGTTGCGCCTGGCGAAAGCGGTGGGCGTGCCAACCGACGATCTGGTGCATGTGCGCCGCGGCGCGCTGTTGCACGATATCGGCAAACTGGCCATCCCCGACGGCATCCTGCTGAAGCCGGGAACGCTCTCAGACGCGGAGTGGCAGATTATCCGGCTGCACCCCGTGTAT
>DATIQH010000346.1:0-7856 GCA_035471155.1 Nitrospiraceae bacterium
GCTTCGGGGCTGCGCGCGACGCTGGTGTCGACGACGCTCGCCGAGCCGCTGGTGGTGGAGCACAGCCCGGGCTTCCTCACCCAGCTCGGCGACGCCGGGGTGGTGCTCTGGCCGAAGGTGGCGGTGCGCAAGCTCGCCGAGGGCGCGCTCCTCCACGACGAGAACGACCTCGACAAGAACGGCGTCCTGGACCTCGAGGCCTTTGAACAGGAGCGCGGTCTTGAGGAGCAGCGCTCGCTGGTTATGCAGGACACCCTGCCACCAATGGGCGGGAAGAATCTCTGGGATCACGACGGTCACCCATATGTCAGGCTCCTTTTCCAGAACTTTTTCGACGTAGTGGAGTAATGATCCCAGGACGGAGCGATAGGGAGAGGGGATGGCGAGTAAATTGACGCCACAGCCCCATTGCGCCCACTGGATTTGTATGCGTGCCGTGGCTTGAGGATCCACATCTACCAGTACAGCCCGAATCTCGCCGGCATGACTGCGCGCGTAATCGACTGCGCGAATAACCGCTTGATCGACGCCACTGATGGGAATGATGACGATATTGCGTTGTGGAATTGGAGGCCGGTGATCGCGCGTGAGCGTGATCTGTTCAGCGACGGCCTTATAATGAGAGCGGATCGAACGGAACATCAAGACCAAGATGAGAATCAGGAGGAAGACGATCCAGGCGCCATGTGTAAATTTGGTGCTGGCAATGATGATGACTCCGCCACCTGTCGTGACGGCGCCTGCGCCGTTCACCATCAGTTTTGTTTGCCAATGAGGCCCATTCTTGGTCAGCCATCGGCGAACCATGCCGGCTTGGGACAGGGTGAAGGAGATGAACACGCCAACGGCATACAGCGGGATCAAGGCATGCGTGTCGCCATGAAAGAGGACCAGGAGGAAACAGGCGATGACCCCTAAAATGATGATGCCGTTCGAGAATACCAAGCGGTCGCCGAAGGTCGCCATCTGACGGGGCATATAGCCGTCGCGTGCCAGAATCGAGGCGAGTTGGGGGAAGGCTGCAAACGCGCTATTGGCGGCAAGAACTAATAAGAGCATCGTTCCGATCTGGAGCGCGTAGTACAGAATCCCGGTGCCAAAGGTAATACGTGCTAATTGAGAAACGATCGTTTCATCCGTCTTGGGCTGAATTCCAAAGTGGTAGGCCAGGAAGGTGATCCCCATAAATAAAATTGCAAGGATCAGTGACATATGAAGCATGGTGGTCGCGGCATTCTTGGATTCCGGCTGGCGAAAGGCTTTGACGCCGTTCGAAACCACTTCCATCCCAGTCGCGGCCGTACAGCCGGCGGCAACTGATCGAAGGATCAAAAATAGAGTCAGATCTTCGACTGCCGTCTGGTTGTCCTGCGACAATGAGACGCTTTGTCCGAAGAAGATCTGGACACATCCGATCCCTACCATCAATAAGAGGACGCCGATGCCAAAGTAGGTGGGGACGGCGAAGAATTTCCCCGACTCCCTCACGCCGCGCAGATTCATGACGATCATGAAGATGATAGCGGCGAGGCCGAGGGCCACGCGATGCTCGAACAAACTCGGTACAGCTGAGGTTAGGGCTGCGATGCCTGCTGCCGTGCTGACGGCCACTGTGAGCACGTAATCTATCATTAACGCCGCCGCGCCGATCAGCGCAGGTTTCTCCCCTAAGTTGCTGCGGGCTACAACGTAAGCTCCACCCCCCTCTGGGTATTCGTAGATGATTTGACGATAGGAAATGGTCAGCACGACGATGAGGAAGAGAATGGCAAAGCTGACGGGTATGGACCAGGCAACAGCGGCGGTTCCTGCAAGGACCAGCACAAGCAAGATCTCTTCTGTGGCATAGGCGACGGAAGAGATCGAGTTGGAGGAAAGAATCGCGAGCGCGATAGTTTTCGACAACCGTTCGTGGGCTAACTGAGTGCTCTTGAGTGGATCGCCCACCAGCCAACGCTTCAGAACCATGGTCGCCATTATCGCATATAAATGAAGACCTGCACATCGAAGTAGAGGTCCCGAACCTACGTGAGTGATGAACGTGATCTGCGAACGTAATGCTCGATGTCTTCAGCCTCGACCATGCCGCCTTAATCTCAGCGTTCACACCGCGCGGGCGCATGTTGTATCGAGGCACAAACCCCTCTTGACTCAACCCCCTTGTCTATGGTGTATAAGTTGGTTGTGATCAGATTCCCAATGACACCAGATAAAGAAATATCGCTGAAACAGCAACGTGACCGAATAGTGATCGTATCGTAAGGAGGAGGCTTAACGTTATGAGTGCATCAAAGAAGTGGATAGGGGCCGGGATGATAGGGCTTGCGGCCTGTCTTGGGTTTGCCGGGGCGATGCCTGCATTTGCGGTCATGTCGCATGACGCGCATGTCGCAGATGATTCCGTTGTCGATGTGGCGACACCTGTGAATGTACAGGCGGGTCCGATGCTGATGGACAAGATGTCGAAGGCAATCGAGCAAATCGAGCGGCAGGTGCAGACTAAGGGACCGTTCCAGGGCGCCGGGGCCCATGCGATGCAGCAGGGCGTGTTGCTCGTTGCGGAAGATCAGGACAAAGTGAAGGTCACGCAGGGTGCGCGCTGTCCGGCGCAAGCTCCCGTCCGTGCCTTTGATATTTCCACGATCAACGTGGAAATCACCGTCAATCGATTCGGCGATTTCTATCCAGGCTACATGTATGTGCTGACCGAGAACGTGGCGGGTGTGCGTGAGGAGGAAGAGAAGAACAAGACGGCCCGGGAAAGCGATGATCCGACGTTTGCCGCAGGCGCAGTGTCGAACGGTTTGCAGGGCGATCTGATTCAACCGTTGGTCATTCGGGCGAACCAAGGGGATTGTCTCCGGGTCACATTGCGAAATCAGATTGCCGACGAACCGACCAACATGATCATCAACGGTTCCCAGATGCTCGTCGCCAGCACGGGCAAGCCGGCGACCGCCAATAATCCCGATGCACTGGTTCCAACCGGAAAGACCGGCGAATTCGAGTGGTACATCCCCAATGATCTTCAGGTAGGCGGGCGCGCGTTCCACAGCCACGCGACCAGGGAGCAGTATTCTCTGGGCCTGTTGGGTTCTCTTGTGGTCGAGCAGCGAGGGGCTCGACATCTGAGCCCTTTTACGGGCGAGGAAATGAAGAGCGGCTGGGAGGCCATGATCGATCTGGCGAACGCCTCGGACTTCCGCGAATTTGTCATTTTCTATCATGAGGCGGGCGACGAGACGTTCCGATTGTTGAATCGCAAAGGCGACATGTTACCGCAGCGCGATCCGCACACGGACACCTACCGTCCGGCAGCCCGCTTGCTCAACTACCGCAGCGAACCGCACGGCACGAGACTTGAGATGCAGGAGCATCTCGTCGGGTTTGCCGATGAGTCGCAGGGCTATGGGTCCTATACATTCGGCGATCCCGCAACCACGGTTCCCCGCTCCTATTTGGGGGATCCGGCTACGTTCCGGATGGTCGGTGGATCTGAAATCGTGCACTCGCACCATCTGCACGGCGGTTCGATCCGGTGGGCCAGACAGCCCGGCACCAGCAGAATCGATCCGACCTTGTCGAAGAACGGCCCGGTGAAGTTCCCGCCCATCAGCGATCCGTCGGATCGGTTGGATGTGCAGACTATCGGTCCATCGGAGATTTACGATGAGGTGACTGAGGGCGGGTCCGGCGGCTTGCAGGCCTTGGCCGGTGAGTTCGTATTTCACTGCCATATTCCGCAGCACTATGTGACAGGAATGTGGGGATTCTGGCGTGTATACAACACGCTGCAGTCGACCGGGTTCCAAACTGACGTGATGAAGCCGCTCGTCGAGCTTCCTGATCGCAAGGGGAAGATCAAGCTCGCGGTTAGCTCAGACAAGCTGGTCGGCACCACCGTCGATTGGTATGGCGGGAAGAAGTACGAGGTCACCAAGGATAAGACGGATTGGAAGTCCAATCCGGTCAAGGTCTCGATCAAGGATTGGGTCGAGTATATGTTGCCGCCGCAAGGCTTGCCTGGCAAGACGGAAGATCAAGTGAAGCAGGCTCAGGCCAATGACGCGACGGTGGTGAATTGGAAGTGGGAAGGCACGTTGGCGCTGAATGAACCTGAGACGCCGCACAAGTGGGCGGACTACGAATCTCCGACCCCTCTGAAGCGTCCGGCCATTACGTTCGATCCGCAAACTGGGAAACTAGCGTTCCCCTGGCTCCGTCCGCATCTCGGGAAGCGACCTCCGTTTGCTCCGAATCATGGCGGAGCGCCATGGCTAGAACCGTTCCGTGTGCGCGAAGATGGGACGAGAAGCACGGAGCAGGCCAAGCCGGGTGAGCAGGGGCCTTGGAGCTTGTGCCCGGAGAATTCTCCGCGCAAGTTCTACACGATTCATGCCATTACGCTGCCGATTACACTCAAGCCGGCGACATCCAAATCCGCCGCGCTTGTCGACCCCATTGGAATGATTTATGTGTTGCACGAGGAAGAAGCTGAGGTTCGCAAGAATCCCAAAAAGCAGCTTCCGTTGGTCATTCGCGGAAACGTGTACGATTGTGTCGACATCATTTACAAGAACGAAATACCGGACGACGCGCGGACGGGATGGGCGAACAAGGTCAATCTCCATCCGCATTTCTTCCAATTCGATACCAGCGCATCCGATGGTCCGACGATCGGATTTTCATACGACATGTCGCTGCGCGCCTTCACCATGCTGAAGGATCCCATGCCCGATAAGGGAATGCCCCTGCCGGGAAACACGGTGCAGACAGCGGACTCGAAAGCCGGCGCGCGTAGTATTACAGTGGCCGATGCATCTAAATTCCATGTGAATATTGAACTGGGAATAGGGATGGACGATCCGAAATACTTCGAAGTAGCGCGGATCAAAACCATCAATGGAAAGACCATCACGTTCGATGCGCCGTTGAAGTACGCCCATAAGAAGAATGATATTGCCAGTGTCGAATTCATTCGTGAGCGCTGGTATGTCGATGCCGATTTCGGTACGGTCTACTGGCACGACCATGTCTTCGGAACCGATACGTGGGGACACGGGTTGTTCTCTGCGTTCATCACCGAGCCGCCGCGCTCGACGTATCATGATCCGGTCACGGGGAAAGAGATCCGGAGCGGTCCCATCGCGGACATCCATACCTTGGAGCCGGTATCCGCTCACATCCGAGGCAGTTTCCGCGAAGTCATGATGCATATCATGGATAGCAACGCGCGGACGGCGGAATTGATCACCACCGATAATCCGCAAGCGAGAGTGGGAGCGACCACCGTCGACGGGCCGCCGTCTCATCAGTTCCCGGAGCGGATCAATAAGTCTCCGATGTGGTTTTTGAATGGCGGCGAAGCGACTACCGGAAGCGGCTACAGCATGCGTGTGGAGCCGTTGAGTGTTCGTCTAGCCCAAAATCCTGACCCTTCGAAGCTCTTTGTATCCAGTATCCACGGCGATCCGGGGACTCCGTTGTTACGGGCCTATCTCGGCGATCCGATTCTGGTACGCGCCTTGGTAGGGTCTGCAAACGAAGTGCATACCTGGCATGTGACGGGTCATTGGTTCCCGATGGAACGGTATTCGACGACCGCCATGCCGAGGAGCACGATACATCTGGCGATCGGAGAACGGTACGATCCGGCGATTCCAGCAGCGGGAGGACCGCAGAAACAGGCCGGCGACTATCTCTACTATAGTGGCCGCGCCTCCCACTTTGCGGAAGGTAGTTGGGGAATCTTCCGGGTCTTCGATGAGCTGCAAGGAGATCTGAAGCCCTTGCCGAGCCGTGAGCAGATTCAAAAGTCTGCTCCGTCGGTCTGTCCCGCAGACGCCCCAGTGAAGACCTTCAACGTTTCGGCGATTGACCAGAACATCCGGTACCACGAAGGGGCGCCGGGCGTGATGGAAGTCGATCTGGAACGGAAAATGGTGTTTGGGAACGAGCAGGGTAAGATGTATGTACTCGACGGCGATCGTGGCAAGGTTAAGGCCGGTGAACTCAAGCCGAGCCCGCTGACCTTGCACGTAAACGTTGGCGATTGCATGAAGATCAATCTGAAAAATGAGATGGCAAAAGAGCGGGCCGGATTCCACGTCGATATGATGGCGTTCGATCCGAAAGATTCGTTCGGTGCCAATGTCGGCAACAACCCGGGCGATCAAACGGTCGGTCCAGGGGAGAGCAAAACATACACCTATTATGCTCACCCGGAGTACGGAGAACTGGCTGCCCTTATTCAAGATTGGGGGAACGTGGTCGAGAATCCACGTAATGGTCTGTTCGGCTCGGTCATTGTTGGTCCGAAGGGATCGCGCTACCGCGATCCGATGACGGGCGCCGACCTGACGATGAAGAGCAGCTGGCGTGCCGACGTGCTCGTGGATCGGACAATCCCAGGGAACGAAAACAGAAAGAACTACCGTTCCTTCTCTTTGATGTTCCAGGACGAAGATAACATCATAGGCGTGAGTTTCATGCCGTATATCCAACAAGCGGCCGGTATCACGGCCGTGAATTACCAGTCGGAACCGACCGCCTGGCGGATGGAAAAGGGCTGCGACATACCGGAGATCTTCAGCTGCGTGAAAGCCGGGAATACACCCGCGACGCCGCTGTTGCAGGCACATGTCGGAGATCCGGTGGCCATTCACGTGCTCGGTGCATTCAGCGAGCAGGTTCAGCTATTCACCATCGACGGTCACGAGTGGCCGCACGAGCCCTATTCGCAGGGTGCCGACCAGGTCAGCACCATGGAGTTCGGCGGTTCAGAAGTGATCAACGCCTATCTCACGGGCGGCGCAGGTGGTCCGAACAAGATCGCCGGCGACTATATGTGGAAGAACCAACGTCCGGCATTTGCGAATGCAGGACAATGGGGCCTCTTCAAGGTGCTGCCGATCGACGATCAGCGCATTCTTCCGTTGATGCCTCAGGCTCCGTCAACCAAGACGGCGGAGAATGAAAGTGCCGGAGGGACTGTTTCGCGAACGTCGACGATTGGACGGTAAGAACGACGATGGCGTCGGCTTATTGAAGAAGCGAAGATTCTGTCGGA
Organism: Nitrospiraceae bacterium; assembly: GCA_035471155.1. Taxonomy (GTDB): domain Bacteria; phylum Nitrospirota; class Nitrospiria; order Nitrospirales; family Nitrospiraceae; genus Palsa-1315. The sequence goes on from DATIQH010000346.1 coordinate 7,070, forward strand.
ACGAGTACGAGGCCGGTGAAGATCGCCCTGGCCATGGGGGGAGTATTTATACTCCCCCCATCTATTTTGATTCATATGCGGGGTTAAATGGTGGTGAGCATGATTGCACAGGGGGGGCGCATTGTGGCTTCTATCTGTCGTTCGATTATTCTCAGCGTATTCATAATCTGTCCGATCTCAGCCTGGGCATATGAGGAAGCGACGGTATCGAACGGTGGCACAGTCACCGGGACCGTGCAATTTTCCGGGGAACTTCCTGAGCCCACATCCTTCGAGCTTCGCCGATATCCCGATCGAGTCTACTGCGGGGCATTATCCGATGGGTCGGGGTATCGGTTGCTTCGAGAAGTCACCATTGGAGATCAGCAAGGTTTGAAAGATGTCATCGTGACGATCGAGGGAGTTGAAAAAGGAAAACCGTTCGAGTTTACGGAAACGAAGTTGGAGGCGAACATCTGTCAGTTCATCCCGTTTGTGTCGGTCATGCGGGAGAACCATCCTCTGACGGTGAAGAATCTCGATGAGGTTTCTCATGACTTGCAGATCTATGAACGGGATCAAGAGCATGTGTTTATCATGTTCCATCGGCCGGCGCTGACCAAGTCCGGGACAAGCGATCTCATCAGATTCACGGGGAGCCGGCGCGATGTCAGCATGCAATGCGGGATGCATCCCTTCATGCAGGGACATGGGCTTGCCGTCGAGAATCCCTACTATGCGATTACGGGGCTCGATGGCGCCTTTACGATCAAAGATCTTCCGGCGGGCAGGCATCGGATCAAGGCTT
>DATIQH010000347.1:0-2152 GCA_035471155.1 Nitrospiraceae bacterium
CTTCATCGGGGATTTCCAGCACCCGTTGCCACATCGCGGTGTCGTCGCATTTCTCCGCCCATTCCGGGCCGAGATACTTGCCGGAGAGTTGGGTGAGTTCCGGCGCGATCCAGGTCGGCGCATGGATGCCGTTGGTCACGCTGCGGATCGGGATTTGTTCGACCGGAAGGCCGGGCCACAGATGTTTCCACATCTCGCGCGAGACCTGCCCATGCTCACGACTGACGCCGTTCACATGGGCGGCCAGCCGCAAGGCGAGCGCCGTCATGTTGAAGCCTTGTCCCTGGGATTCGGGCGTATCTCCCAGGCGAAGGAAATCTTCCCGCGAGAGGCCCAACTGCTCCCAATAGCCCGCAAAGTACCGGTCCATGAGATGATGGGGAAATACGTCGTGACCAGCCGGCACCGGTGTATGGGTGGTAAACACCGTGCTTTGGCGCACAGTCTCGCTGGCGTCTGCGTGAGTCGATCCCTTCTGAATCAATTCGCGAATGCGCTCCAAGGTGAGGAAGGCGGAGTGACCCTCATTGGCGTGCCAGACGGTCGGTGCGATGCCCAATACTCGAAGCATCCGGACACCGCCGATACCCAACAGAAACTCCTGGCAGAGGCGCATCTCCTGATCGCCGCCATAGAGTCGAGCTGACAGGGCCCGATTCTCAGGACTATTCTCGGGGACATCCGTATCGATGAGGTAGAGGGTCACCCGCCCGACGAGGACTTTCCAGACTGCTGCGGCTACGATCCGGCTTCCGATCTCGACCGTAATCCGGCAGAGGTCTCCTGATGGGGTGAGGGCCGGATGGATCGGCGACTCTGCTTGATTGAACGGGGAGTAGGCCGCTTCCTGCCATCCTTCCGGGGTGATTCGCTGCCGAAAATATCCCTGCGGATACATGAATCCTATCCCCACCAACGGGAGGCCGAGGTCGCTGGCTTCCTTGCAATGGTCTCCGGCGAGACTGCCCAGACCGCCGCTATAGATGGGGATGGATCGATTCAGACCGAATTCCGCAGAGAAATAGGCGATGGTAGGAGCTTTCAAATCGCCGTGCTGAGTTTTAAACCAACTGTGTCCGTTCTGGCGGTATTCGTCGAATCTCTTGAGAGCGGCAGAGTACATACGCATATACGAGGGATCTTCGGCGAGGTGCAGGAGTCGGTCAGGCCTGACACCGGCCAATAGTTTGACAGGGTTGTGTTTGGTCAGCACCCAGAGGGTTGGATCGATGTGTTCGAACAGCCGCCGGGCTTCCGGCGTCCAACTCCACCAAAGATTGAGCGACAGTTCCTTAAGACGGGAGAGACTAGCTGGTATTCCATTTGGTAAGTCGGCTGTTGTCCGCGAGTTATCCACTGCACCTCCTCTAATTCGTTAAACGTGAAACGTTAGACGTAAAATATTTCAGAGGAAGAGGACTCTGCAGTCCTACGTTTCACCTTTCACGTCTTACCTTTTACGATTTTTGAGAGCGGTCAGGCGTGACCGGCCTTATGCCAAGACGTCCATTCGTCTGAGAATGCCACGGAGGCATACCGTTCGCCAAGTATTTTAGCGACTCGGTTCATCAGCTTGGCGATTCGTTGTATGTCCTCCGGGGGAAGATCCTGTCGGAATCGAGGGTGCAGCCCCCACCGAGTTTCTACTTCTTCCCCGGCGACGGTCGACATCACGCTGACCAATGTGATCTCAGTTCCTGTCGAGCCTTGAGGCTCAGGCGCCGGAGTGAGGCGCGGCGGTGCGGACGAGAGAGGGGTTGCCACGGGTGGGGCAGCCTCGACTGCGGTGACCGGAGGAGGATCTCCTGCCAGAATGGCTTTGATGGCCGGGACCACGGCGCTCGCGCAGAGCGTTGCGGCGGAGCATACTTGTGTATTCCCTGCGACTCCCATCGTGTCGGCGACTCGTCCTCCAAAGGCTTTCAACATTTCGTCTTTCGCGGGATTGTCCTCTGTGACGAGAAACCGGTATCGCTCGTAGGTTTGCCGACTCTCTGCCACTGCCGCACCGACGGTGAGCATGATTTCCATTTGGTCGGCCCCCGAACCGAATGCCGGTTCCAGCACATTCTTCAACGGCGCGGTGACGGCATCTTCGAGACTGTCCATGAACTGGGGCTGTGTTTTGATCGGTAGATACAGGACGGAGAGC
>DATIQH010000348.1:0-1657 GCA_035471155.1 Nitrospiraceae bacterium
GGGGATGATCGCGCGGCCACGGGCGACTTCGTCGCGGACAAATTCGGGGGTGATCACAGCGGGGATGCTTGCACCCCATGACTGGCCTGGATGCTGGGTAACCCCGCCGCCATGCCCATTCCGAGAGGCCAGTTCGCGCGCCACTTCTCGAGATTGGTTCTCCCGGATCGCAATGAACTCCATTTCGGGTGTGACGATACCTTGTCTGGCGTAGTGGATCTGGGTCACGTTCATACCCGGTTTGGCTCGCAAGGGCTTGCGAATGTGCTGGAACCGGAGTTCGTTCAGCTTGGGGTCGGCTGCGCGCAGGCGGCCATAGTGCGACGAAATATCCGGGAGCTCGACGACGTCGTTCCTCCCGACCACCCAGTTCCGTCGATCGGGGGCTAATCCCGCTCGCGCATCTATCTTGACGTCCGGGTCAGTATAGGGGCCTGAGGTGTCGTAGATGGTGATCGGTTCGTTTGTGGTTGGCGTACCCCCATTCATGGATTTGGTAGGGGTCAGGCCGATCTCTCTCATCGGGACCCGCACGCCGGCTTGTGTTCCCTGCACGTATACTTTGCGAGAGGCGGGGAACGGTGTGGTCGTCAAGGCTGATCCGGCAGATGTGTGTCCGTTGCCTGTTGCCGATCCATTGCCGAGTGTCTGGTCGCTCATGAGGAGCTCCTTTCTTCAGAACGCTGTGTCTTCCAATAAAAAAGCCGCACCCATAAAAATAAGGGAGTGCGGCAGAGAGACCAACGGTGCCCGGTTGTTCTCGCTTCCCTACGCTGGTATTACCCAGGTCAGGTTCTGAGGGTCGTCCGTTCGGGCGGACTCTCAGCCGTGTGGCCCCCCTAGCTTCGAGGTGGAATCGTATCGCCGGCCATGTACGATGTCAACGGGGTATTAGGCCTACCTGGGTCGAACCGAGTGGATCAGCGAGGACGTAGGACTTCCTCGCTACAGCTGGTTCATTGATTGTGGGGGAGTCCTAACGTAGAATGACATCTCTCACTTTCTTGTTGAGGAAACTGTGCAAACACTGGCGACACTTCCGAAACCGATTACGGACTACCAGCAACTGTCCTCAGAGGAACTGTTCCGCCGGACAGTTGAGGCTAAACGTGTGTTGGGCGATCGGGTCATGATCCTAGGCCATAATTATCAACGGGATGAAGTCATCGAACATGCCGATTTTCGTGGGGATTCCCTCCTGCTCTCGAAACTGGCAGCCGAGCGGTCGGAACGGCCCTATATCGTTTTTTGCGGTGTGCATTTCATGGCCGAGACTGCCGACATCCTGAGCCGCTCCAAGCAAACGGTGATCCTGCCGGACATGGCAGCAGGTTGCTCCATGGCGGACATGGCGGCCATCGAACAGGTCGATCAGTGTTGGGAGACGTTGGGGCGAATCCTTCCCGTGGAAGAGGCCGTTATGCCGGCGGTCTATGTGAACTCTGCCGCCGTGCTCAAAGCTTTTTGCGGCGAGCATGGCGGGATTACTTGCACGTCTTCCAACGCAAAGGCGGTCATAGAATGGTCCTGGGCCAGGCGTGAGAAAATCCTCTTTTTCCCGGACGAACACTTGGGGCGCAACACGGCCAACAAGATGGGGTTGCCGAGAGAAGACATGATCGTGTGGGATCCCTATCAGCCCAACGGGGGCAATACC
>DATIQH010000349.1:0-1744 GCA_035471155.1 Nitrospiraceae bacterium
CTTCCGACGCGCAACGAGGAACCCTTCGAGCGCACGCGCGTCCGGCTCAGAAGGTAAGCACTCGCCCCAGCGTACGGCTACCTCAACAATCCGCTGCCAGCGTTCGGGAGAGCGCAGCATGCGGCGGAAGGAAGGCATGCCCTTTCCCTTCAAATAGGACGCCGTCGCCTGATTGGCCGCGATCATAAAATCTTCAATCAGTTCCTTGGCGCGATTCTTCTGCTCGACCCTGAGATCGGTCAGCACCTCACCATCAAACACAGCTCGTGGTTCAATCGTTTCAAGACTCAGCGCTCCCTGTTCATGCCGTCGGGTCTTGAGCCGCTGCGCAACCTGGTCTTGGAGGCGGAGTTGCGCATCAAGGCCGGAGACGGCCTTGACCCGATCAGGCACAGACGCCTCCCCTGCAAGCCAAGCTGCGATATTGTTATAGGCCAGCTTCGCATGGTTGCGGACCAACGCCCGAAAGAGCGTCGAGCTGAGAACCATCCCATCCTCTGCAATCGCCATCTCCACCACGATCGCGAGACGGTCTTGCCCTTCGCCGAGAGACGTCAGATCGGTCGACAGTTTTTCCGGCAGCATGGGGAACATACCACCGGCCGTATAGACCGACGTCGTATTGTGCTTGGCATGAACATCCAAGGCAGACTCCTTCATGACCAGCGCGTCCACATCGGCAATCGCAACCAGGATTGAGACAGACCGATCAGGATGAGGTTCAGCCACAGTGAGTTGGTCGAGGTCTCGGGAGTCGTCGTTGTCGATTGACGCCCAGAGTAACCCCGTTAAGTCACGCATGCCCGCGTGCCGGTCTGTAGCAGCGGCTTGTATGCGGGCAAGCTCAGCCATCGCCTCGGAAGAAAAATCCGGCAAGAGGCCTCGTTCGACCATGGCGCGCCGAGCGATATTTTTTAGATCGGTGCGATGGCTTTTCATGTGTTCCTTTCAATCTTGGATAAAACCTGTGTCAATCCGCAGAGAGGGTAACCCCACGAGATGCATGGTTCTGATTGCGTTCTCGGTTTGTACCAGTTATATGATAGGGACTTCGCTGGCGCCGCCGCCTTCAGGAGAGCCAATACATAACATCGATGCCGGTATCAACGCATGCGCAATAATCCAGCAATGAATATCCTTCGATGGGCCATCGCGGTTCCGGCAGGCATCATGCTGTGGTACGCAGCGAACCATTCTATTGGCATCGCGTTCGGCATTATCCACGGGTTTGACCGTGTCGATGAGTTTTGGGAAGCGCCGGATATGGATGGGGTGCTCATCATCGGCACATACATTATCTTCATCACAAGGACGATTGCCGCGGCTTCCCTCGTGGGAGCGATCATCTACCTCGCGCCAAACTATCACAAGCAGGTCGCGATCATTGCCGCCTCTCTCGTATCCGTCGCCGCCGTAGGCTTCTTGGGCTTCGTCTTATTTCAAGCCGCAACGACAGATCCCGGCCTCACTCCGGACGGCTGGTATAAACATATTCTGGACATGCTGAGCATTATCTTCGGCGCAATGGCCGGCGCGTGGCTGGCATATGGAAATCAGAAACGCCGAACTCGAGCTGGCCGGACACTGAATAATTCCGCCGGCACCAGAAACCCTGGCGCGTGACGCGCAAGGACCGATTGGTCTTTCTTGTTTGCGTGCCGGAATCTCCTACACTTGCATCTTCCTCACCCGTCCGGCTCCCATTGTCCCCACCATGATGACCGCCTGCGTCTGAGAAGGAAAG
>DATIQH010000350.1:0-1599 GCA_035471155.1 Nitrospiraceae bacterium
GTCACTTCATGTTCCGGGACCAACAGGAAATAGCCGGACGTCGGATTCGGCGACGTCGGCACATACACATGAATGAGCGGCCCTTGCGCAAAATCCTGCACCTCCCCTTTGGTCACGCCTGTCACAAAGGCAATACAATAATGGCCATTCTTGGGAAACTGAATCATCACCACGCGATTATACGACGCATGCTCGGAAACCGACACAATGCCCATCACGGATTTCAACGTCGAATAGATCCCTCGCACGAGCGGCACACGATCTAAACATTTCTCCCACCACTTCACGACTTGACGACCCATAAAGTTGGTGGCAAACAGCCCGGTGACAAAGACCAAGACGATCAACGCCAGAATCCCCAACCCCGGTACATAATGACTCGGCACCAATTGGACCAGGAGATCTCCGAGAATCCTGTCTAGAGACACGAATAGGGTCTTCAAAATAAGGATGGTTCCCCAGATGGGGATAATCACGAGCAAGCCCGTCAGAAAGTAGCGTTTTAGCAAGGTTTTCAGCATAAACATGCGCGGACAGAGATGGAGTGTCATCATACAGAGAATTCTGAAGGCCTCGCAAGCCTTTTCTTGCTATTTTCAATAACTTGGAATACCATCCCGCCCGTTTTCTTCACTACTGATGGGACCTGAACGATGGGGAGAAAGAAGCAGCAGACCCGCGGCCTCTTCATTACCCTGGAAGGGGTCGAAGGTAGTGGGAAAAGTACCCAGATTCACCACCTCGCGGAGGCGCTGACTCGTGCAGGATGCCGCGTACTCCAAACCAGAGAACCTGGTGGCACTGCTACAGCGGAAGCGATCCGCCATATCCTGCTCACGGCGTTGTCCCACGAACCAATCGCACCTCAGACCGAAGCTCTGCTGATCCTTGCTGCGAGATGTCAGCACGTCACGCATCTCATCAGGCCGGCATTACAGCGCGGCACTGTGGTGCTTTGCGACCGGTTTTCCGATTCCACATTTGCCTATCAAGGCTTTGCGCGCGTCCTTGATCTTCAATGGCTGCGGGCGGCCAACGAAGTCGCCACCAGCGGAGTGACGCCGGATCTCACCCTCATACTCGACCTCCCTGTCTCAGTTGGCCTAGCCAGGCGGCGAACCGATCGTGCACAACAGAATCGGTTGGACCGTGAAACAGAACGTTTCCACCGAAAGGTGCGCCGTGGATTTTTAGCACTCGCCGCCGAAGAACCAGGCCGCATAAAGATCGTGAACGCGAACCGGCCTGCGCAAGAAGTCCAGGACGAGCTCACCGAGATCGTGGTAGGCTGGATCGCTCGACAACGCCGCCGGAGTTAAGATGCCCTTTCACGACTGTTTCGGCCATCATCAATCCGTCGTATTCTTACAATCCGCTGTCGTCCATGAGCGCCTGGCTCACGCCTATCTGTTCCACGGCGAAGAGGCGATTGGGAAGCGACTGACAGCCATTTGCCTCGCGCAAGCGCTCAACTGCGAACGGCCTCCTGACGTGGACCGTCTCGACAGTTGTGGCGTATGCCGGTCCTGCCGGCAGATTGAGTCTCGCACCCATCCGGACTTTTTCGTCATCGAGCCGGACCCGGAGCAGGCCACCCGA
>DATIQH010000351.1:0-4481 GCA_035471155.1 Nitrospiraceae bacterium
GGGCATTCGCGATCTGGGACACTCGGCTCCCTACATGCACAATGGCCAGTTCGACACATTGGAGAGCGCGATCGGGTTCTATCTCGGTTCATCGAGCGCGATGCGGGCGGGAACGCTTCGTAACGGCGCCAACGCGTTGCAAGGTATTGCCTTGCTTCCGGCAGACATCGCACCCCTTGCGGCGTTCCTTAAGTCGCTGAACGAGGGCTACCAATAGGGGGGATCAACAACAGCAGTAACACTCAGCCGGTGCCCGATAGACCGGCAACGGAATGAGAGGGGTGGTGCCCTCTTACTCCGCTGGTTGGGGTCTTCTCTACCTTCTGAAGCCCTCCCGCCTTACTTTCCGAAAATACACGCGGACTGGACGAACGTGGAATACATAATGGGGATGACTTACGACTCTTTTTTGATCTGTTCAGCCAGGTAGTTCTCAAGCCCCACCTGTTTGATCGTTTCCATCTGCGTTTCGATCCAATCGATATGTTGATCCACGTCTTTGGCCATATCCTCAAGCATGTGCCGCGTGGTGAAATCGGTCACCTTCGTACAATGCACCACGCCATCGTTTAACAGACTGAGCATTTCCTGTTCGGCTTTTAAATCCAGCTTGAGCTGCTCAGGAACAGTTTCTCCTACCTGCACGGTATTCATACGTTGCACGTTCGGCACGCCGTCCAGATAGAGGATGTGACCGATAAGTTCATCGGCGTCTTTCATCTCGGCAATGCTCCGCTCCCGCACTTTATGATGGAGTCGTTCATAGCCCCAGTTCTCACACATCTTGGCATGGACGAAATACTGGTTAATCGCCGTCAGATCTGCCGTCAGAATCTTATTGAGTATGTTGACGACGCCTTCTTTCGCTTTCATGTCTTCTCTCCTTTCTCAAGGTTGCTAGACCCTCAGGGGCGCTTCGTTCAAGAAACCTTCGCGGCCAAAAACTTTCTATGTGTGCATTATCACCACGTCTGAGACCGTCGTCAACTCGATCGGTAGCGTCTCCTTGAGTTTGATTTTCATCATTGGCGACACTGGTTCTCAATCTCGCGGCGTCATCATGCGACAACGGAGACACAAAGTACCTGTCCTATTTCAGGATGGAAGGAACGTACGATGGAATGGAGGATGGATCGGTTTGAACTTATCCTGCTTCGCGATAGCCGCAATCTTCGCTGCGACATTGGACGCTGCGGCCAACCTGTTTGCTCACTTTCTCGATGAGGAACGGAGCGCTGCAGGTCGGGCAGGTCTTATTGATAGGGCGATCCCACAGGGCATATTCGCACGCGGGATACTTACTGCAGGCAAAGAATGAACGTCCTTTTCTCGTGCGTTTCTGAACCAGGTCTCCGCCACAGCCTGGCTGAGGGCACTTCACACCCAGCGAAAGCGGTTTAGTCGTCTTGCACTCCGGATAGGCGGAGCACGCGATGAACCTTCCAAATCGCCCGGTCTTTACCACCATCGGACTGCTGCATTTCTCACACTTCTCATCCGTCGTCAACTCGATCTTCGGAACGATTTTAATGGTGCCGTCCTCAAGTTTCTCAAAGTTCTGCGTATTCTTGCAGGGAGGCTTGTCCTTGTACGCAGGACAGGCGAGAAACTTGCCGTTACGCCCCCATTTGATTTCCATCATTCGTCCGCACTTCTCGCAGGGAATATCCGTCGGCGGCTCGACCGTGTCCTTGGGGCCGGGAATCGTCTTCGCGTTCTCAAGATCCGTCGTGAACGTCCCGTAAAAATCCCGCACCGCCGTCACCCACGGCTTGCTGCCTTCTTCGACTTCGTCTAACTCCATTTCCATATGCGAAGTAAAATCAACGTTGATCAGGTCCGGAAATCCCTTCATCAAGAAATCGTTCACGGTCCGCCCCGTTTCGGTGGGAGCGAACCTCCCCTCTGTCTTCTCGGCATATTTACGATCCTGAATCGTCGAGATGATACTCGCGTAGGTGGAGGGGCGGCCGATGCCTTTTTCTTCCAATTCCTTGATCAGCAAGGCTTCGTTATATCGAGGTGGAGGCTGGGTGAAGTGTTGTTTCGAAAGCACGCCTGGGACTGTCTGCCCCTCCTGGGATACGAGCTGCAGCCGTTCTCCCTCACTGAGTAGCGGTAACTGACGCTCCGCCTCATCTTCGACTTCCTGCTCATTCTTTTGCTTCTGCGCGAAGAGTTCCTTGTCGATCCCCTCCATATAGACAATCGTATGGCCGGGAAACTTCACAACGGTCCCGGTCGAACGGAATAGAAACTTCTCTTTTGTCGCGACGGGGCTCGACTCTACACGAGTTACATCGAGAATAGCGGGGACCATTTGTGACGCAATAAACCGGTTCCAGATCAACTGATATAGCTTGTAGACATCCGGCTCCAAGTACTGTCTGATTGACTCAGGGTCGCGCGCTGCCGCCGTGGGACGAATCGCTTCGTGCGCTTCTTGCGCCGCCTTCTGCGTCTTATACACATTCGGCGTGGCGGGCAAGTATTCTGCGCCAAACCGCTCCTGGATCACCTGACGCGCTTCTGTCATCGCCTCGTTCGAAATGCGCGGGGAATCGGTCCTCATATAGGTAATGAGACCGGTCGGACCTTCGGCTCCGATTTCGATCCCTTCGTACAGCTTTTGCGCCAGAGTCATCGTTTTCTTCGACGAGAAATGCAGCTTGCGCGCAGCCTCCTGCTGGAGCCGGCTGGTAATGAAGGGCGCGACAGGATTCCGTTTCTTTTCTTTTCGTTCAATCGAGTCAACGACAAACTCTTTCCCCTGAATAGCCGAGACGATGCGCTGGGCGTCGGTCTCCGTCGCAAGCGAGGCGTCCTGCCCATTGATGCTGTGCAGCTTGGCTTCGAATGGAGGGGGGTTGGCGCCGGCCAATGTCACCGCAATCGACCAATACTCCTCCGCGCGAAAGGCTTCTCGCTCCTGTTCACGTTCGCAAATCAGCCGCATCGCCACGGACTGAACTCGACCCATGCTGAGCCCACGGCGCACCTTGGTCCACAACAGCTGACTGCCTTGGTATCCGACAATTCGGTCCAGCACCCGTCGGGCCTGCTGCGCATTCACCAGCTTCATATCGACCTGCCCGGGCGATTGCAGCGCGCGCTTGATGGCCGACTCCGTGATTTCATTGAAGAGCACACGGAACACCTTGCCTTCGGTCTTTTTCTTGGACTTGGATTTGCCCAGCAATTCCTGCTCAAGATGCCACGCGATGGCCTCGCCCTCTCGGTCGGGGTCCGGCGCAAGGAACACCTTGTCAACGGCTTCTGCCTTTTTCTTAATCTCCGCCAAGACCTTCGATTTCCCTTTGATCGTGACGTACTGCGGTTCGAAATCGTGCTCCAAATCGACCCCGAGCTTGCTGGTGGGAAGATCCTTAATATGGCCGACCGAGGCCATAACGGTATAGCCACGCCCCAGATACTTGGTGATGGTGCGTGCCTTGGTCGGGGACTCGACAATAATCAGTGTCTTAGCCATGAAAACTCCGGTTCGCTAGAAAGACGGCCCACTCATCCGTATCAAATAATACAAATCTGTGCAACTGTTCGACGATTATGTTCGAAGATATCGCTGTCCCGGCAACTGCTTGACTCGTTGTCGAAGTTCCAGAGACAAGAGCGACGCCATCACTGCAGATACCGATAACCCTGTGGCGACAATCACCTCGTCCACTGTGCGCGAGTCATACGACAAGACATCATACACCAACTGTTCCTCGTTGCCTAAACGATCGCGTGGCTCATTCTTTTCGCGAGAAGCTTGCAGCCGAAGACGAAGCGCAGGCTCAAGTTGCGGCAGAATCGCGTCGATAACGTCCTGTGCACGTTCGATCAAGGCCGCGCCCTCTTTGAGCAAGGCATTCGTCCCACGGCTGGTATCTTCTTTCACAAAACCAGGAACAGCGAAGACCTCCCGCCCTTGCTCAGCCGCCAGTCTCGCGGTAATCAACGATCCGCTTCCGATAGCCGCCTCTGTTACGACCACGCCAAGGGACAACCCGCTGATGATGCGATTCCGTCGAGGAAAGTGATGGCTGTGTGGTGGCGAACCCATCGGCGTCTCAGACAGTATCGCCCCTCGTTCTTCGATCTGCCGACGTAATCGCTCATGCTCGGGTGGATAAGTACGGTCAATCCCGCAACCTAGCACGGCAATGGTGCGTCCTTGCGCGGCAAGCGCGCCTCGATGGGCCGCCGCATCAACCCCACGGGCCAGTCCACTGACCACCGTGATGCCTGCCTCGGCCAAGTCATGGCTCAACTCTTCTGTTACGGTGCGTCCGGCCGCCGTCGCACGCCGTGCGCCCACGATAGCCACCGCCAGCTCATCCTGCTCAGTCAGTGTGCCTGTGACGTACAAAAGAGGCGGCGGGTCCGCGATCATCTTCAGTGGAACGGGATATGCGGAATCCAACAGGCTTCGAACTTGAATATGTCCATCCTCGATCGCCTTGAGTTCGCGTTCGATG
>DATIQH010000352.1:0-1579 GCA_035471155.1 Nitrospiraceae bacterium
AGAGGAGAGACCTGAGAGATCCATCCCTTGAGCGTCGATTTCACCGGCCACACCCGATCGACCCCATCGATCCGCTCGACGAAACCCGCCCATTGACGCTTGACCAGCCACGTGAGTCGAGCCTTGGGATAGGCTCGGCGAATGGCAGCGCAAGTCGGCATCGCATGCACGATGTCGCCCAGTGAACTCGGCTTCACAAACAAGATATGGCGATAGTCTTCCATGAGCGTTATTCGTTACTCGTTAACCGTGAATCGTAGGGCCAAGCTCAGCATGTAACCGATTAGCGATTAACGGTTAACAGAGGACGCTTCTTTGCGTCCTCCAGAATCCAGTCGACTGCCTCAACCATCGACTTCGCCATTGCATCCGGCATGGCCTGTTCAACCTTGAGCCTATCCAATACCTGCTGGTCCATCTCCTTGGCCGTAATCAGAATGCCCTTCGCGCCAACCCGATGCGCTAATTGTATGTCGCGCTCGCGATCGCCGATCAGATAGGAACACCGAAGATCCAGTTGCAACTCCGACACAGCTCGTTCCACCATTCCGACATTCGGTTTGCGACACCGGCATCCGTCATCAGGATGATGTGGGCAGAAATAAATCGCGTCGAGCGCCGCGCCCTCCTGTTCCAGGAGACCTTCCAATCTGGCGTGGATCGCTTCCAAATCTTTTAGCGTCAATATTCCACGGCCGACACCGGATTGGTTGGTCACGACCACCAGTTTTGCCCCGGCGTTTTTCAATCTTGCCAGAGCCGGCCCCACCCCGCTCAGCAACTTCAGCTCAGCAGCGACTTTGAGAAAGCCTGGATCGTAGTTCAACGTTCCATCTCGATCCAGAAACACGGTGACACCGTCGAGAAGGTTCTTTTGGTTTGTTTGGTTGATCTCGTTTATTTGGTTTGAACCAGATGAACCAGAGAGACCAGCTACCTGTTTCGTCGCCGCCTCATGCACCTGATCAACCGTGACCCTTGTCATGCACCGATGATCGATGGGACATTCGCGCAACAGGCAGGGGGCGCAATCGACCGGCTGGCGCACAATGGCATGCGCGCTCCCAAAGGGTGATGTGGTACGCCAATCGGTCGGTCCAAAGATCGCGACGACTGGAACTTGAAAGGCCGCGGCGATATGCATGGGACCTGTATCGTTCGTGAGAAGCACGGCGCACTGCTTCACCGCCGCCATAAGTTCCCGAATCGTCGTGGCTCCGGACAAGACCAGAGATCGAGACGACAGCTGCGACGCAATCTCTTGGCCCAAATGTTCTTCCCCCTTCGCGCCAAAAATGACCACGCTGACTTCTTGTTCGCGAGACTCGCGAATCGTGCGGCAGAGTCGTTCCGTAACCTCGGCAAACCGTTCGGGCAACCAGCGTTTAGCCCCCCCGTAGGTCGAGCCAGGATTGATCCCGACGACGACATCCGTCTCGGTCAACCCGCCCTTCGCAAATCGCCCCGCCATCGCCTGTTCTTCCTCAGGAAAGACGACGAGTTCAGGCGCGGATGGATCGCCTGTGAGGCCGAGCGGCATCAGCAGATCCCAATAATAACGGACTTGATGGACAAGCCT
>DATIQH010000353.1:0-2831 GCA_035471155.1 Nitrospiraceae bacterium
GGGCGAACTCAACCAGCGCCTCTATAGCCCTCGTGGGGTCACAGCCGTCATCGCGCCGTGGAATTTTCCACTGGCAATTCCCGCCGGCATGGTATCGGCGGCGTTGGTGACCGGGAATCCTGTGCTGTTCAAACCCTCCGAGCGCTCGCCGATGATGGGGTATTGGCTCACGGAGATCTTACATGAGGCCGGTGTGCCTGAGGAGGTGCTCTGTTGTCTGCCGGGCGGACCTGACATTGGACGCGCGCTGGCGCGCCATCCCGATATTGCCACGATTGCCTTTACCGGGTCGAAAGACGTGGGGCTCGGCATCCTGAAAGACGCGGGCACGCTGATTCCAGGGCAACAGATGGTCAAGCGGGTATTGGCCGAGATGGGAGGAAAAAACGCGATCATCGTGGATGAGACGGCGGATCTCGACGACGCGATCACCGGAGTGGTCTCATCCTTCACGGGCTATGCGGGACAGAAATGTTCCGCCTGCTCGCGAGCGATCGTGCACGCGGCGATCTACGATAGTTTTCTGGAACGGCTCAAAGATGCAGTGCAGAGTCTGATAGTCGGAAATCCGGAGGAGCCCGGCACGCAGGTGGGACCAGTGATCGATCGTCGAGCGCAGTCGAAGATTCAAGAGTATATCGAGATAGGGAAGAAGGAAGCTCGCGTACTGGTGGAAGGGACTGCGACAGGACCTGGCTGGCATGTCGGTCCGACGGTCTTCGCCAATGTGGCCTCGACGCATCGAGTGGCCCAGGAAGAAATTTTCGGGCCGGTCCTTGCGGTCATGAAGGCCGCCTCCTTTCAAGAGGCGCTGGCCCTGGCCAACTCAACGGCCTATGCCCTCACCGGCGGTGTCTATTCGCGAAGCCCGTCTCATTTGGAACTGGCACGGCAGCAATTCGATGTCGGGAATCTCTATCTGAATCGCCCGATCACCGGCGCGTTAGTCGCTCGCCAGCCGTTTGGAGGCCATCGACTCTCCGGGGTCGGAGCGAAGGCCGGAGGGGAAGAATACCTGACGCAATTCGTCGTCAGCCGTATTGTCAGCGAACAGACCCTCCGTCGAGGATTTGCTCCGCCCGAGTGAAGCCTTCGGCGGCTTGATGTCATACGATTCCAGTTCTTCCGTAATATCCGTGACCACCCCGCGCTCATCCAGCTGCGAGAGCTCCTGCCGCTCGACATACTTGACCAAGCCCACGCCCTTCGCAAACCAGGCGGTCATCACATCGGTCCCGACGGCTGTTTTTTTCCCGCCGGAGAGATAAATCTGCATCCGCATGCGCGCTTCAACTTTCACGGCATCCTTGAACGTACCGGCCGGCACGGTGACCGATTCTCGACCCACCACCGTGTTATCGCCCTGGGCATCGGCTTTTTCATTGACACCGTCTCGATCCAGATCAGTCCCAAAATCCAGTTCCTTGCGATTGAATTGCGGAAAAGACGACGATACTTTTAGCGGGAACCGCACGATTTGATACGGCACCAGCTGTTTTTCCAGGGGTGTGCCAGGTTCCGAACCGTAATACACGATGCCGACGCTGTCACGCCGGTAGAAACTATCCGATGGGCCGTGGTTGCCAGGATTGGTATCGTGAAACACAGTAACGGACATTCCCTTAAGGGCTTTCGTGCCGGTGACTGACGACACGTTGGAGAAAAATTTATGTTCGATCGTTTGCAGAGGTCCTTCCGTAATCTGGCCACGATACCGCCACTCGTTTCCGATTTGATCCGGAAAATAGTCTGCAGATTGGGCAATGACACTGGCGTCTTCCACTGCGAGGGACATCGACCAGGGTGCGCAGCCGACCAGCAGTGCCATGCCCACGACAAAAGCTCTTCGATATCCTGGATTGTTCAGTGGCATGCGTGAAGTCCTCCACAGGTTGAATGGTGTGAGACCGTATCATAGGGATCCTGGAAGCGGCAAGATAAGGAGAGCAATTCCATACCGGCATTGCAGGCGCTTGCCTTCACACAAGTATCCCTCACATAATCCGGCATCAGGATGTTGAAAAAGCCCTCCAGCTTCGTTCTCGCATCGTTCAGACCCTCAACGTACCGCAAGGGTACGCCTCGGGCCTTCACTCGCTGCGGCCTTGCTGGAGGAGCTTTTTGAACATCATGCAGGTTAATTTCCAGCGACACCGTGGCGGCAATATGGATTTCTGCTTCGCCAGCTAAGCAACGAGTCACTTCGATGACTAAACCAGTTAGCAAACTCACACATGCGGTGCTTGTGACTGGCGCATCCGGAGGAATTGGTCGAGCGATCAGCCTGGCCTTTGCGGCAGACGGCTGGTCTGTCGGGATCCATTACCATCGAAACAAACTGGCAGCCGAGGATACACTCTCGCAGGTCGAGGCCGCCGGTGGGACCGGGACACTTTACGAAGCCGATATTCGGGTGCAGCGCGATGTGCAACAGATGGTGGACGCTTCCTGCAATCTGGTACCTGCGCCGTCGGTGTTTGTCTGCAATGCTGGAATTGGAGAGAGCCGTCTGCTACTCCGACAGCCTCCAGAAGATTGGGCCGACGTGATCGCCACGAATCTGACCGGGACATTTCACTGCCTCCGGGCCATGGCCCCACCTCTCCTCGCTCGCGGCGGCGGATCGATCGTCGTGATCGGATCATACGCGGGATTCCATGGCGCGATAGGACAGGCCGCCTATGCGGCATCGAAAGCCGGTCTCACCGGGCTGGTGCATACCGCAGCCCAAGAGTGGGGAGCAGGCAATGTCCGTGTGAATCTACTCTTGCCGGGCTGGCAGCAGACGGGGCTCTCGGAAGCTGCAGCATCATCCACATGGCCCGCACGTA
>DATIQH010000354.1:0-2480 GCA_035471155.1 Nitrospiraceae bacterium
TTCGCCCACCTGCGCTACGAGATAGGTCCTGAGAATTTGCCCGAACGGTACGATGTCGAGTTTCTCTGCCGGCCGATAGGCTCCAACTGCCTCCGCAGCGAGGGGCAATTGGCTCCCTTCGACGAGGCCGGGAAACATCACCGCGTCACTCGCATCAATCCGAGGATTCTGTCTGCGATCCGAGAACGATGCGGCTTGCCGCTCGGCTGTGGGAGCGAACTCCGGGGCCTGCTGTGACGGCCCCGCTTGTGAAAGACCCAAGACAGCCTTCCGTTCAGCGTCGCTGAGCGCGTGGCGAACTGATTGGCGTACCAACTGATGCAGGGAGTCCGTTTCCGCAAATCGCACTTCCTTTTTCGTGGGATGCACGTTGACATCGAACCGGTCCGGCTCGATATCCAGAAAAAGCACGAATGTCGGGTGGGACCCTTTAGGGAGAAACGATCCATACCCTTCCATGACCCCATGGAAGACGGCCGCATTGCGGACGGGACGCCGATTCACAAACAATTCCTGCGGCGTTTTCGAAATCCGCGCATGGATAGGATCGACCATCACGCCGCGGATCGACAATCCTCCTGCCCTGCCTCGCACTTCGATCGTCCGGTCCAGGAACGCCTGGCGATAGACTTGAAGGATTCGATCGCGATCCACTGTCACGGCGGGATAGTTGAGTATCTCCTGGCCGTTATGGGTCAGGCGGAAGCGCACCGATGGCCAGGCAAGCCCTGCACGTTGCACGACATGGCTGATATGGGAAAACTCGGTCGTGGTCGACTTGAGAAACTTCTTTCTAGCCGGTTGATTGAAAAAGAGATTGGAGACGTCGATTCGGGTGCCGGGCATGAGAGGCGCATCCACGATCGCACTGCCGGCCCCTGCGGCCAGTCTCATCTGCGACCCCACCGTATCCTGCCTGGTCGCGGTCGTCACGAGCATATGGGAAACCGAGGCAATGCTCGGTAACGCTTCGCCGCGAAAGCCCATTGTCGTCACCGAGGCAAGGTCCCGATCGGATCGGAGCTTGCTGGTGGCGTGCCGCTCGAAGGCAAGAGGAAGATCGGTGCGAGAGATCCCCTCTCCATCGTCTACAACTCGAATGAGGCCCAGTCCGCCATCTTTCACATCGATCGTGATATGCAGCGCCCCTGCATCGAGACTGTTTTCGAGTAGTTCTTTGACGACGGCGGCAGGGCGCTCGACGACCTCGCCGGCTGCGATACGGCTGACGACGTCATCTGGGAGGATATGGATCTTGGCGGAACAGCTGGCGGCGGGCATGACACTAGACTCCAGGAAACGCCGGGAACAGGGCAGTCGTCACCAGCCATCTCGATAGACATCCGCTCATCGAATTTCGGCCAGCTTATTCTTGGCCAGCTTCGCCTCATCCGACGTCGGGAATTCCTCGATGACCCGCTTGAGATTCTTCTTCGATGTGGCGAGATCTCCGGTTTCTCCCGCCGCAAGCCCCGACTTGAAGAGCGCTGCCGGCACCTTCTCGTTTCCAGGATACTCTGTCGAAAGGTACTCGAACGATTGGATCGCTCGCACATAATCCTTTTGCTGATAAGAGGATTCGCCCAACCAGTAGTAGGCGTTGGGCGTCAGCGACGTGCCGGGAAAGTCTTTCACAAATCTCTGAAAGCCCGCGACGGCAAGATCGTATTTTCCGTTGAGATAGTCGTTGTACGCCAGGTTGAACGCCGATGTCGGAGTAATCGTGGGAACGCCTGTCGTGACCGCCGGCATATCTGCGGCGGAAGCCGGTTTCTGCGGTTTGGAAGAACGTGCGGTATCGACTTGAGAGAGCTCCTGCTTCAGGACAGCCGGAACACCCACGGTCTCATCGAACTTTGCCATCCGACTCTCTAGCTTTTGAACGCGTGCGGACAGTTCATCGAACTTTGGATCGAGCTTCTGCCTGGCGGACTCGCTGTCTTTCACCCGCTCCAGCGATTCCAAACGTCGTTGCAGCGCATCCAGCCGTTTTTGATCTTGCTCTTGAGACTTCGACACTGTCGCCACGTGGTCGCGCATTCCTACAAAATCCGCATGATTGGCGCATCCAGCGAACCACAGCACCGCCCCGGTTATGAGAACGGCCGATCTTGCAATCCCTGTTTTTTTGCGCATCACGGTTATCGCAACTCCTTCATCTGAGATAGTTTGTCTGACGCTTTCCCTGCCTCCGGAGTCCGTGGGTACAATGTCACCACCTGCTTGAAGGCCGAAGACGCGCGCTTCCTATCTTTCATGGCCAGGTACGCATACCCCTTCTTCAAGATTGCCGCCGGCACTTTCTCGCTCTGAGGGAAATCCAGCTCAACGCGGTCGTACGAATCGATCGCCTGCTTATAATCTTTCTTGCCATAGTGAGACTCGCCAAGCCAGTACCGCGCGTTTGGAGCCAGGTCCGAGTTTTGATAGTCGCGCAAAAATGTGGCGAACCCTTGCCGTGCCCCATCCAAATCCCCATC
>DATIQH010000355.1:0-3831 GCA_035471155.1 Nitrospiraceae bacterium
AGGGCTTCAACCTGTTCGAGAACTGGATCGAGCTGAGACGCCGTCACAAAATCGGTTGCCCCGCTCGCTCGTAAATTCGCAAGAATGGAACTGATAATTGGAACCCGATGACGAACTTCTTGAAGGAACTCTTCGTCGAGCCTGTCAAGTTCAGTGAGGATGCGTCCAACGGCAGCGACATTGAGATGTTCGACCTCTCGCTCGGCTCGCTGGATCACCGCTTCCAACACGTCGCGGGCCGGTTGCATCGATCTGGCGCGAGCTTGCTGCAGGTCACGAAGGGCTTGAATGAGCGAGCCGCCGGAACTCACGTTTAGCGGAGCCTGCAACTGGGGCGCCTCAGACTGCTCAGTCTCAACAGCAGAAAGAACCGACAGAGGCTCACTCGCCGATTCTACAGGGATGTCTTCAGCCCCGGCTTGTTCGTCCTCCTGGTCTCCCGCTAAGCGCCGCACGGCCAGATTGATTCGCTCCAATCCCTCTTGGAGCGACTGGAGCGCCGCCGTCATCGCGCGTGGCTCTTGCCGCCCGACGTCATAGAGGATCGGAAGCAAATTCGAGGCCATTTGCTCGATAGTCGTGAGCTGCGCCGTCGATGCGGACTTGGCGAGATTCGTAATACCCTGCAAGAGAATGCCGTAGAGCTTCGGGCGCACTGCTCCGTTGGCTTCTTGAGCGAGCTGTCTCACCGCCATCTGAATTTGCGCCAGCCATTCGTGCGCTTCGAGGGCGAACAACCCTATTACTTCCTTCTCAAAACTGGCATCTTCAAGATACTGCGCTGGAGGCCGGTTGATCCATCGCCCCTCGCTAGACTGTGATTCAATCCGGCATTCCGGCATAGAAGTCATAGATACCCTGGACTCGACAGCGCCTTGGATCGCGCTCGCGAGCGCGTCCAAACCTTCCAGGAGCGCTGTGAACTGATCGGATGCCGAGGGAAGGGCATCGGATATCTTGACTCGCGCCTCATTCGCTGGAGACCATACGCGCGCCATGTCAGGAGATTCGAGTGTTTCGATGATCGAGACGAGAGGGGTGCGGCTTAGATCAAGTTGTCGCCCCTCTTGACCATACACCGCATCGCCCTCGATCCAGACAACCGGACGGAGGGGATAGCGCGTATTGACGCGCATGACTGATCCGACCTCTCCAGTGGTTAACCGCACCGAAGTGCCCAACGGATACGCCGAGAGCTGTTCGACCAGAGCTTTGATGACTTCGCGAGGGAATGACATTCGTTCCGCCACCATCAATTCCCGCACCGCTTCATGCGGAAAAAATCGGCGACGATATCCGCGCGGACTCACGAGCGCGTCGAAGATATCCACGACACCGATGATTTGGGAAAATTCGCAGATTTGCCGCCCTTTCAGTTTGTTCGGATACCCCTGTCCGTTCCACCGCTCATGCGCCTGCCGCACCACTTGCGCCAGCCAGTCATATTTCTCGCCCGCCTTTCGAATCGTTTGATAGCCGAGTTCGGGATGTTGTTCGATCAACGTGCGCTCATCCTGGGTCAACCGGCCCGACTTCGTGATCAGGGATTGCGGTACGGCAAAGAGCCCGATGTCGTGCAACAGTCCCGCGAAAGTAAGCTGCTCCAACTCTTTCCCGTGATAACCCAGCCTTGATCCAACCTTTGTCGCCAAAATCCCGACATTCACAAGGTTCGTAATTAGCGGAGAACCTGCGGGGCCGCTCATCGCCTGGACAAGCAATTGATCGCTTCTCTTCAGCGCATCCGAAATTTCCACCGCCAGGACAGACAAGACTTCCAAGTCAAGTTGTTCTTGACGCTGCACGGCAAGAGCCACGGTAGTCAATCGCTCCTCTGCCCTGCAATACCAGTCTGTCGTATTGTATCCTGTCATGGCCTGAAACCGCCCTCGCAGAATATCCGGTTACCCATCATATGACTTGCCCGACCCGTGGAACAAGCCGGTCATCGATTTGTGCGACACCCTCGATCGCTCCGGCAAAGAGACATTGATCGCAGAGCACGTTAATGAGCCACCTGATTTCTTTGCTGTGTTCGTATATGCTTATCATCGCCTGTTTGTAAACACATCCGACCCTTCTGTCACGGATCCTCTGAGTCTCCAATATTTCGCATGGTCGATTTCTGAATGCATCGTGCTATCATTGCCAATCGGAATGTGCGGCGTTGCCATGGCGTGAACAGACCGATGAGCGGGGTTCCGGCCTATCGATTACGGATGGCCGGCAGGGAGCAACCGATCAACCGCGGCGTATTGGGCCCGCCCATGTTCCACCCACTGGCGGATGACTCCATCCATGACGTGCAACCGCGCCTTGACCGAATCCACCCGCGTGGCAGCCAGACGCACTCGACGTTGCACCACCACGGTCAACAGACTGTGCAAGCCGGTGAAAAACATCATCGCCGAGCCCGCATTCGCCTGCTGCGCTTCCGTGCGCAGCCGCGCGACGTCTTGAAGAAAGGCTTCGAGCGCCGTCACGCATGAGGCGCCGTCGCCCCTGTCCATCTTGAGCGCATTCATCTTCTGTAACATCTCGGGAACTTTTTCGTTCACCGCCTTCAGAAACGACTCTTCCGCTTCGGACACTCGCGCAAGATGTCCTTGAATGATTGTGGAATCGATACGTTCGACACCGGCTTGGACCTGCCCTTCCATCTGCTCAATCAGACTGCGGATAACGTGACACTCTGTCGCGCATTCAGGAAACTGCGTGTCTTGTAGTTCCTGAAGCGCCCGCAGAAGCTCGCCCGGTGAAAGACTTGGATAAGCCTCCTCGGTCACCGTGCCATTCATCTCTACGTCAAACGCAATACCCGTTGCGCGAGTCAATGCAGTATGGATCTGCCCCAGCTGTTGACAGAGCGAGAGAAAGTCCTGAACGGAGAACGATTTCTGCGGGTCCTGGAGGGCGGAAACAAAGGGAATCGCCTCGAAGCTGACCTGCGCGACATCTGGCAGATTGAGCGTGGCGGCCGATCCACCGAGATTCGTCAATCCGGCCGAAATTGTCCCGATCAGCTTGGCATGCCGCTCAGGCGCTGGGCCCTGTTGTAACTCATCGAGGGCGACATGAATGTTCTGCAGCCATTCGTGTGCTTCCTGAACAAAAAGATCGATCAGCTCTTTCTCGAAATCATCCGGGGCGTCGGCAGCCATCACATCAGTCCTTCACGGCAGTAACAATTCGCGCGACAAATCGATCGGGATCAGGACCGTCGTTTTCCGTTCCCTAGCTGGGAGGCCAGCCCGGCAATCTCGCCAAGCTTTGCCGCCAACTCCTCGAATCGTTTAGAGGCTTGCTCGGCTGCCAGCTCAGCCTCAGATACACGCTTCATCAGAAGGCTATTACGTTCCCGTTCAGTCTGAAGCAACGTGGCGCCATCCTGGACCTTCTGTGATACGCGCTCCGCTTCCGAAAGACGCAGGGCGCGATCTCGATTTGTTTGCTGTTCTGCAGCCAGCGCTTGTTCCAACATCCGCACTTGCGCAGAAACCTGTTCGCTCTCGGCCACACGACGAGTCAAATCGCTTGCGCGCTCTTGCTCCTGCTCAAGCTGTTTTTCCAACATTTGAGACCGAGTCACCGCCCGCTCCATTTCAGTCATTTGCTCAACCAATTGAGCGGCAGCCTGGCGCTCGGCATTGAGGGTCGCTTCCAGCTCTTGAATACGACTCCTCTCATCCTGCAGCTCGGCGAGACACACTGCCTGCTGCGCACTGTCTTGCCGTTCCTTCTGAAGCGCTGCCTCCAATTCCTGCACCCGCGCGACAACATTGCCGGCTTCAGCGAGCTGCGTCTTCAGCTGAGCAACCTGCTCTCGCTCCC
>DATIQH010000356.1:0-8900 GCA_035471155.1 Nitrospiraceae bacterium
GTCGACGACGTGCAGGCGGTGCTCCCCGGCGGCCTGGAGGTCCCCACCCGCGGCTCGGCGCAGGCCCTCGACCACGCCGACCGTCGGCTCCCACCCCAGGAGCTCGCGGCTGGCAGCAGGTGACAGAAGAAACCATCGCCCATCATTTCCAGACCGGCATCCGACTCTGCGAAAAATTTCTGCTCTCTCCTGATAGCAAGCATCAAGGAGACATTGAGCAGATCACGGAACTCTATGGGTCATTTCGTGATGGTTTGGGGCTCGATGAGGAGGATGAGATTCAAGTCGAGTTTCGCCGGGACACGCCCAAGGGCGGAGACTAGACTCTACGCGGCTGAGTTAGGGGTTATCAGAAGCAGTGTGTTGTTCGCTGACAGCTGAGGGTTCCAGATCGGATTCATCATGTCCACAATGCGGACAGGGCATGCAGACCGGTCCATCGCAACAATGGTAGATGTATTCCCGGCCGCAGCCTGTGCAGTTCGTGTGGGCCATCCGTGAGCGCACCATAGCAAACTTCCTGCCTCCTCACAAGAACCGATTCATGTCGGACGCCGACAAACATCGCGCGCGAATTTTTCTCCACCGGGGCCAACTGGCACAAGCCAAGGCCGCCTATGAACAGGCAGTCGCGGATGATCGCCTGGCCAAGGATGATCGCGCCCTCTCCGATTCGCTCGGCAATCTCGGCAATGTCTGCGCCCTCTCGGGCGACCTGGATCGTGCTGAAGTCTGTTATAGAGAAGTGCTGAACATTCAACGTATGGAACAGAATCAGCACGCCATAGCCCACACGCTGGTCAACCTCGGCAATCTTCACATCGGCGCCGATCATCCTGAGAAAGCCCACCCCTACTATCTCGAAGCACTGGATCTGTTGCGTGACCTAAAAGACGATCGCGCGCTCGGCATTCTCCATAACAATCTGGCGTTGCAAGAGGCGCGTGAAGGACAGTGGGAGCAGGCGGTCACGTCGTTTACACAGGCCCTCGACTATCACCGGGTCGTTGGGAATGAAGAAGGACTCGCCGTGACCTATAGCCAACTCGGCAAGTGCTTTCTGGATCAGGGCGACCTGACCAGATCTGAGCGCTGCCTCAACAACGCCTCGGAACATTACATCAAGCTCGGCAACGAACCGGCCGAAGCTGCGGTGCTCCGGCTCCTTGCCACCCTGTACAGTACCCGCCATGATCTCGTGTCGGCACAGCGATGTCTTGAACGAGTCGTTGCGCTTGATCTGCGATATAAACTGCCCGATCTTCAAGCCGATTCGGACTATCTTGCGAATTTGAAACAACCCGAATAGCGTCTTTCTGCTCTTGACCTCTCCAGGCAGGCTCCATCGACTGTCCAGCATTCTTTGACTTTCCGACAAACCGAATCACACGTATTTCTGGACAGAACGTGATCCTTTGCTATCGTTGGAGCGTCACCCTGTTGCCTCACGCTTCACCATGAAATCGCCGACAGGATCATGACATGGATGTCGCGTGCCATTACTTGCTCGGATCCTCACAACATTGGCTATCGGGTCGCTCATGACGACTGCCTGCATACACGCCGCAGAAGTCTCGCCCAAGATCACCGTCGGCACTCAAGAAGTCGGACTCAATGCAGGTTATCTGCTCCCTCATCGACTCACAACAGATCATACGACCAAGCAAGAAGGCCCGGCCTTCATGCCCTATTGGATGATGACGCTGACCGATCCCATCGGCGGCAGTTGGTATCGAGGCCAGATCTCCCTCGGCGCCGAAATGGTCTATATCCAATTTCAAGAGCCAATTCTCACGCACGGCATCGGCTTCGTCCCGAAAATCAAATACATCTTCGTCGCACTTGACCAGATTCGACCCTATGCGGAATTCTCCGGAGGCCCATTCTGGACGGATCTCGCAGGAAAAATCCCGGAAGAGTCCGGCCAGTTCAACTTCGTCTTGATGGCCGGATTCGGGGTCTCATACTTCCTGACCGACCAAGTCGCACTCAACGCCGGCTACCGCTTTCAACATATTTCCAATGCCGGTACGCAATACCCGAACTTCGGACTCAATGCCAGCCTGCCCTATGGCGGATTTTCATTCTATTTTTAAGGAGAACGGCAGCATGGCACGTCATCTCATTCACCGGACAATCCTGGGACTCGTTGTCTTGACGACCACCACGACGGTTGGGTGCACCACGCGATGGATCGATGTCAGCCCCTCGCTGGCCAACCGGGACAGTCCAGTCGCACAGTCCATCCTCAACGATGAGCGGGTCCCGCTCGTCATGGATGGGTTCCGCATGACACAGAACGGCGCACCCCAGAATCCTTCGAGCGAGGTTGAACGTCGCATCTTGAATACCGTGCAAGAGACACGCTTATTTTCGACGCTCATTCCGTTTGGAGGAAACGTCGTGTCGCTCGGCGATAAAGTGGTGACTGCCCGAATCGCCTTTGATGAAACGATCGATTCACATTCAGGAGACACAGCCTGGAAGGGGTTTCTCATCGGCGCGTCCATGTTTCTTCTCTCGCCGGTGATCGACCTTAATTATGACTATGCTACGGAGGCGAGTCTCGAACTTGGACGCTGGGACGGCCAAGTGAAGCGTTATACGGCACGTTCGTCAGGTACGGCCCACTATACAGTGTTCGCCGCCACGCCGGCGATGATCGGCGAGCTCAAGGGAAAGGTGACTGAAACCTGCCTGACTGATCTCATGGATCAGCTCATTCGAGACACCAGCTTCTATACGGCAAACAGCGCCCCCCTACCGGACTCGCCCATCGCCTCAGTCACCGTGAAGGCACGAAAGCCTCTGCCTTCCCCGGCTTCTCCTTCCGCTGTCCCCGTCTCAACTGCCCCGGCACCGTAAGCAGCAAATCCTCCTGCTTCAACTGCCTCTGGCCGACCCGGTTCCCTCAATGCTATAGTGAGCCCGTTACGAGGGAGCGCGGCACAATGGACATTGATGCATTTCGGCAGATGGTGGCCAAGAATCCGAAAGGATTTCTCGGTCGTTATGGATTGGGTAACAAAATTCTCCAGCAAGGCAGCAATCTCGAAGAAGCGGTCGAGCACCTGACCGTCGCCACACAGCTGGACCCGACCCACGTTGCTTCGCACTTAGGTCTCGGTCGCGCCTTAATCTCTTTGGGACGAAAGGACGAAGCGAAGCCCGTCCTGCAAGCCGGCATCGATGCGGCACGTTCCGGTCGATCGAACGGAGGAGGAGACCTCGTCCCTGAGATGCAAGTGCTGCTAGAGACATTGGGATAACGAATCGGATTGTGATGGAGCAAGGAGTTCCCCATGAAGATTGAAGAAGCCAGACAGCGAATCGAATCGGCGATGACGCAGTACGGAGTTCATGCCGGGGTGGCGATCGATCTTGTCATCAGCGAGGTGAAATCCGATCTCGGCGTGTCCACGGCCAACGAATTGATCGATGAGTTCGACCTCGAATTACAATACAACATCGCCCCGATAGAGCCGGGATACTCCAGCAGCTAAGCCATGTGCTTACGGTCTAACGTATCTCGCTTCAGGGCGCTCAAAAAACTTCTCGTTCACACCCTCCCGCCACCGATCTGCCAAGACCGCTCGTTCCCGATTGGGTACATTAAGGATTTTGATGAGCCGAGCACGACGTTGACGAGCATTTTCAGCACCCTGCTATGCCGATAATTTGGTGCGCCATCTCAGGACACGGCTACGGCCACGCGGCGCAAGTGGTCCCCGTACTCAATGCGCTGGGTGTCCTCATACCTGGAACGATCGCCATCCTCCGCACGACCGTCCCTGCCGCGTTTTTCCAAGACCGTCTGGCGATCCAGTGGGAATTTAGTCCTGCACAACAAGATATCGGCTGTGTCCAAGACGGCCCCCTCAAGATCGACGTCGACGCAACATGGGCGGCGCACCAACACTTCCACGAAACCTGGGAAGCAAGCCTGTCTAACGAAGTCGCAGCCATGCAAGCGGTATCACCCGCGTTGGTTATTGCCGACACACCCTACCTTGCCATCGAAGCCGGCTTCCGGGCACGGATACCCACGATCGCCTTGGCAAGCTTGACCTGGGACCTCGTGCTCAAGGAATTCTGCCATGCTTCAGATCATTCACACCAGCAGTTGATTCAGCGCGTCCGTGAATCCTATGCAAAAGCCGACAGGGCCCTTCGCATCACCCCTGCCCCTAAAATCGATGTCTTCTCCAATATGATCGACATTGCCCCGATAGCAAGCCCCAACTTCCCTGAACGAGACCGACTGACCTCAGCCCTGACCCTGACGACCATAGAACGAACCGTCTTGGTAGGGTTCGGCGGCATTCCACTGACGTCGCTCCCGCTTGAGCAGATGGAACAGCTCCATCCCTATCGTTTCCTGATCGACAGCCCAATCCCCGCGGGATATTCCCGCATTCATTCCATTGAAACACTTCCCCTGTCCTTTAAAACTCTGCTGGCCTCTGTCGATGTCATCATGACCAAACCCGGTTACAGCACCATCGTTGAAGCCGTCGCGCTTCAACAGCCAGTGGTGTATGTCCGCCGATACAACTTTGCGGACGAGCCGCCGCTCGTCGACTATCTACATCGCTACGGACGCAGTGTCGAACTATCCCTCGATGACTTTACACAAGGCCGCTGGGAAACGGCGCTCAGGAGGGCCGGCGAATCCCCCATACCGTCAGCCGCGGCGCCCCCACCGACAGGCGCAGCAGAGGCTGCGGCTATTCTTGCCCCGTATCTTCTCGACTCAAGGGGTTAATGCGTGCGCATCCTGATCCTCATCCGCCTGAGACCGTGGCGATTGGCTCACTACGATCCGCTAGCGAGACACTCCTGCTCCGCCAATCTCTCCAAAACGCCGGTCTGGAGTCGTTCTTTCGACAAATCTGCGGTGCGTGTCAAATAAACTAGCAGGCTGCGGAAAAAACCATTCACTAAAGTAGACCTTCAATGGCCTACACCTCAGGGACAAGTACAGAATGCTCCCACAGGATGCTCAAAAAGGCCGTTCAGCAAGGCGCAGCGAGTGAAGACCGGAGGCGTACCCTCTGGGGTACGTTGAGGATCTGAACGATGCGAGAACGAAGCTGGTGGACTTTTTCAGCATCCTGTTAAAACATACATCCTTTTGCTCGTTCCTTCCGTAGAGTGCTATAGTCGGGGCGGATATGAGGTAACCACGGCTTTTCTTCATCATTCGCTCTCGTAATGGACAATTCCTCTCGATACACCACCTCGATGATCGATCCAACCTTGCTGGCCCGCGTGGTCAAAGGCGATCAACAGGCATTCAGCCAGCTCTGCGACCATTCGAGCACGCTCTTATTCACGTTGGCAGTCAGAATCTTGGGGAATCGCGAAGAAGCCGCGGAACTCCTGCAGGATGTCTATCTGGAAGTCTGGCGGAAGGTCTCACGCTATGACGTCGGACGTGGAACTCCGATCGCATGGTTGGTCACCCTCACCAAGAGTCGAGCCATCGACCGGCTGCGGGCCAGAGCTTCACGAGGTTATCGGGCTACCAACCCGCTTGAAGCTGAAACCGTTGCGCAGATGGCCGACCCTGGCCCAAGCCCGCTTGAGACGCAGGCCGATCAGGAACTCCGTATGGCGGTCGGAACCGCTGTGGGGGAACTACCCCAGGCGCAGCAACAAGCAATTGAACTCGCCTACTACGAAGGACTCTCCCATACCGAGATTGCCGCGCGACTGAACCAGCCATTGGGGACTGTCAAGACACGGATCAAACTGGGAATGTCCAAACTCCGCGAGAGCCTCCGACAGTGGGGAAACCATGGTGATCTCCCATGACACATGAAGAACTCGAAGAATCGGTTCCCTTATATGCTGCGGGCGCGCTCGACAAAATCGAGCGACAAACGCTGGAAGCCCACTTGCTCTCCGTCTGCGCCTCCTGTCATAGCGCGCTGAAGGACTATCAATCCGTCGCCGCGCTCATCCCGCTCAGCCTCAGTCCGATCACGCCTCCCCGCTCCCTCAAAGCCACGATCATGGCCGAGCGAAACCCCGCACCGCTTCCAGCTGAAGCGGCACAGAACGAACCGGTCCGACCAAGTTTGGAACCGGGTGAATGGATGGAGCACCTTTTCCCTCCCGTCGCTCCTGCCCGATCGTCCTCATTGCCATGGGCTCTAGGCTTTGCCGCGCTCCTGATTGTGGCAGTCGGTGGATATGCCGCCTGGAACGTATCGACACAACGTTCCATCGCCACATCGAACATTCAGCAGCTCGAAACATCGCTCAAGGAAAAGTCGGCAAAGCTGGCAGATCTGCAGCGTGAGGTCGGCGACCAAACCAACGCCCTCGCGGAATTACGCAACAAACTCCAGCAGCAAACGAACGAAGCCACAGAAGCCAAGGAACAACTGGCCCAGCGTGAGGTGGAACTGGAAGACATTCGCGCTCAACTCAGCCAGCGAAGCGTCGTCGGTACTGCGAAGACTCCGCAAGACGAATTGGCCGCGCTCCTTCGAATCCCCAACGTCAAAGCAGTG
The DNA here is from genome assembly GCA_035471155.1 of Nitrospiraceae bacterium. Taxonomy (GTDB): domain Bacteria; phylum Nitrospirota; class Nitrospiria; order Nitrospirales; family Nitrospiraceae; genus Palsa-1315. Next base: position 6,522 of record DATIQH010000356.1, read on the forward strand.
CTCCTCGCCGGATCGGATGTGGCGAAGCGAGCCGCGGGTTTCCTGCTGTACGATGCTCGAACTCAAAACGTGTGGCTCTACTCCATGAACCTACCGGAAAGTCCAGCCGGTACGACCTATCAGCTATGGGCAATTCACGATAAACCCGTAAGCGTAGGGACCTTTAACATGGATACAGGAGAAACAGCTCACTTATTAGTCAAGAAAGCGCCGAGCTTCACGGCTGCGAAGACCTTTGCTGTCAGTCTTGAGCCCTCAGGCGGCCGCCCGCAACCGACCGGACCGATCTACCTCTTGAGCCGGTCCTAACCCGGTCTCTCTGGTCTATCCGGTCTATCTAGTTCATCTGGTTTTGTTTAACCAAACAACGGTCTTCTTCTGCTGAAGAATTTTTTCAGCATGCGACCAGAGCGTACTGGTTAACCAAAGGAATCTCTTTCGTCACTTTCTGCTACTCGCCCCTCGCCTGAGTTCCCTGCACCTAGCTGATAAACCGCCATGATTCGTGTGAATGAACTTGACGCCTTGTTTGACATGATGCAGTGACCTGCACATGGGACAACCATGGAATGTTTTAATGGAAGTTTACAGCCTATTTCCATTCCATTGATGTATAAACAGCAAAGGTTCTTTGTTGTACGACCGGAGCGTCATAGCAGCCTCCCTGCAGAGTGAGAAGCCGAGGAGACCCGTGATGCAACCGTGTCCTCATAGGACTATGCTCGTATACTGCGCGCTGGTCGTTCTCGCCTTCTTTGCCATCTCCATAGACTCGGAAGATGCGCTCGCTGTTCGCCCCTTCGTCACGGATGATGCCCGGATTGTCTATAAGGGACAAGTTGTAACTGAAACGTACGGCGGGACGACGATAGTGAAGGGAGACACGCCGGCTTATGAGGCGCGCACTCTGGAAGGCCTCGGCATCACCGACCGCTTCGAACTGACTGCAGGCGGATTCGGTCTCACCTATCAGGACAATCAAGCCCGTCCGCTCGACATGTTGATTCAGCCGAAATATGTCTTACATAGTTCCCTCGGTGCGATCCCCTCTCTCTCCGTTGCCGCTGCCACGTTGTTTCCTCTCAGCAGCAATCGCCAGCATTGGGACGGCTATGCCATGGCTCATCTCAGCTGGTTTCTGTTTACACCGGATCCCGACACTGACCCCTATGATAATAACCTAGCCATTCATCTCAATCTCGGCACGAAATCACGGTACGATGCAGGGCCGGCGACGTATCAGAGCAAACTGTATTGGGCTGCGGGTTTCGAGGTTATCACGCCGGTGACACGCGAGGTTCGTTTCTTGGGAGAAGTTTTCAACGGTGATCCGTTTTCTTTTGAAGAAGAATTTCCCGCGTATCAAACCGGCTTTCGCTGGTACAAGAATCCCATGGTCCAGATGGACCTTGTCTTTCGTGGCATACGGCACGGCTCACTGGAGACGCAAGCCCCGACAGGGGCGGAGTTTGCTCCCGGCTGGAACTATACGATGCAGGTAGGCTTGCGCGTGTTATTCGATGTTTTTAGATAATCGCTCTGAATTCCGCAGCGGTACGAAATCGAATGGATTCGGTCAGCGAGCACGACCAGCACTTCTTTCTCGCCGAACCACCTGCTAGGATGCCGGGTCTGAGTTGAAGAGACGATCATGCCAGAAGACGAGCACACGCAGGACCTCACGTTTATGCGGATGGCCCTGGAAGAGGCGGCCAAGGCCTCGGACGTCGGCGAAGTACCGATCGCGGCCTTAATCGTACAGGACAGTCAGGTTCTGGCGAAGGCGCACAATTATCGCGAACTCTGGCAAGACCCTACGGCGCATGCGGAGATCATTGCGATTCGCGCCGCAGCGGCCGCATTGGGCACATGGCGACTGACCGGCACGACGCTCTACGTGACCGTCGAGCCCTGCGCCATGTGCATTGGAGCGATTATCTTAGCGAGGGTGTCCCGAGTCGTCTTTGGAGCATGGGACCCCAAAGGCGGCGCCTGCGGATCGGTGTTTGATCTTACAAACGAGCCTCAATTGAATCATCATGTTGAGATTGTCAGCGGCTTGCTCGAAGAAGAAAGCCAGACACTGCTCCAGCAGTTCTTCAAGCGGTTACGAACGGGATAAAGAAGGAAGAAGAACTCCGCGGCTATTCTCTCGTCATCGCGCAGATATTCCAATCGCTGCCGTGAGCCGACACAGCTCCTGCCCATTCAATCCCGCATTCGAGCCAGTAAACGGTCCATCCAGGCTGCATCGTTGTCCCTTCCAATACGTGGACCTTGGCACTCGGAACATCATTTGAATCGAGAATTTCGCACTGCTGCAATGACCGTAACCCAATCGCCTGGCCTTTCAGCACTGCTTCTTTCGCGACCCAATAC
>DATIQH010000357.1:0-8343 GCA_035471155.1 Nitrospiraceae bacterium
GGATCGTGCCGAGCACCGGCATCTTCACGTTCGCCGTGACATCGACCCACGTCTTCGCGCCGTCCATCGTGTACCACACCTTGCCATCGTTCGTGCCGGCCCAGATCAGGCCCTTCTGGATGGTCGAAGGCGCAATGGCGAAAACCACCTCTCCATAGAACTGGCCGAGGTTGTCGCCGACCACGCCGCCGGAGAACGCGATGCGGGAGGGGTCCTTCGTGGAGAGGTCGGGGCTGATGACCGTCCACGACTGTCCCTCGTTCGACGTCTTGAAGATCACCTGGCAGCCGTAATAGACCGTCTTCGGGTCGAACGGATCGATGGCGAGCGGTGGTGTCCAGTGACACCGGTACTTCAGGTCGACCGGGTCCGAGTCGAGCGTGTGCCGCCAGGGAGACACGGAGCGTGCCCGCCGGGTCTTCGCGTCATAACGAGTGACGGTGTTGCCATAACAGGTGGCCCAGATGATGTCCGGGGAATCGAAGAGGATGGATCGGTCAAGGCATGGCTCAAGGCGGCCAGAATTCCGCATGTGAGGTAGAACGCGATGTACTTCCCATGTCCCATGACGTCTTCGATGTTGTTTCCGAAGACCCAGAGATACAGCATATTCCCAATGAGATGCATCCAGCCGCCATGGAGGAACATGCTTGTGATCAACGTGGCGTACGCAGGAATAGCCACGCCCATCTCGGGAGGATCAGCTTCGCCGAACACGAGGGCTGGGATCGCCCCATACTGAAAAACGAATGTTTCTCCCGGGCCGGCGGGAAGACTTGCCTGGTAGAAAAAGACAAGAACACAGGTCGCGATAGCGGCGATCGTGACCACCGGAGTCCGTTCGGTCGGGTTGTCGTCGTGCAGAGGGATCATGGCGCTTTCACTGAGAAGGAGGCTTGCGACGATCGATGACCGATCGAGGGAGTGCCGGGTTAGCCGGCAGGGAGCCATCAGGTCCAAGGGGAACTGAGAACCCTGCGGCGTGCGTATGGCCTCCACCGCCGAAAGACGCGGCGATGGCCCCTACGTCAGTCCCATCCTCTCGCGAGCGCATGCTGTAATAGCGGCGCCCATCGCGATCGTGCCAAATGACACAGAATGGATGCTCTAGAGACAGGTGTTCGCCGATCTGGCTTGTCAGCACCGCGCTTTGCACAGACGGGACGACGGCTCCTTGAAAGTCGACCAACGTCGCTTGTGCCGCAAGTTTGCCTACGAGCTCGCGTTCATACCGTAGTATGGCCCGGCCTTCCTGTTCCAACTCCTTCTGCGTGAAGTGATTCCAGCGGTGGTAATCGAACGGATAGGAGGCGACGGCCGCATTAATCTCTCGACTGGATGGAAGCATCCAAGTCCAGAGATCTTTGTCTTGGATATAGTCGAGGAGCCAGGGAACCGGCTGATCGTGGGCCCATTCCCAGGCCAGGACGGCTCCGGACTTTTTCATGTCGAAGTAGGCATAGGGAAGGCCGGCGAGGGCCTTCTCCGCAGTGATGTGATGATCGAGCACGAGGAGCGCCTGCGTTTGAGCCGCCATGGTTTCCAGCGTCTCGCGGGCATAGCTGAAATCTACGATGACGACTCGCTGGCCTTGCAGTCCTGCAGGAGGAGGGTTCCCGTGCTTGACAGGAATGAACCGAGCCGCTGGAAATCGATTCCAGATTGCCCAAGCGGCGCCGAACCCATCGGCACATTCGGCGTGATAGAGCACGACAGTGGGAGGCTCAGAGAATGAGTGCTGTGTGCGAGAGCCGGCCATCGTAAGGAGCATACCATGATGCGGCTTCGAGACTAAAGCGTCTTTGCGAGGAGTGGTCAGAGAGCGTTGAGATGGTCGATCAGCTGACGCAGCCGACTCGCACTTCGTCGATTGGAGGCGAATGTCAACCGAGGCAATTCTCGCAGGCTCGGCTCATCGAGCTCTTCGGGGAGCGGTCCACGCAATTCGAAGGTGCCTTCGGATAACAGATCGCCGAATGCTTCATGAAGACCGGCCACCTGTTCGGGAGAAATGCTCATTTTCAGGCGCATGGCCAGGAGCCGCCCCACATATCGAATCGAATGGAATCGGCGGTAAAAGTTCCTGATCTCGTCGATCGCGTCGTCCACGGACGTGGTGATTTTGAACAGGCTGAGATCTTCATGATTGATGAGCTGACGGGCCAAGAGTTGGCGTGTGACGAAGGCGTACCAGTCGTCCCAGTAGTCGCAGCCGGGAGCTTGCAGGCAGACGATCGGTTGAGGATCGCTCTTGCCGGTTTGGGCGAGGGTCAGGATTTCAAAGCCTTCATCATGCGTCCCAAAGCCACCGGGAAACAACGCAATGGCGTTGGCCTCTTTCTGGAAGATGAGTTTTCTGGTGAAGAAGTATTTGAACGTGACGAGTTTAGGATCATCGGCGATCGTGGCATTCGGGCCTTGTTCAAAGGGAAGCATGATATTAACCCCGAAGCTGTTCTCTCGCCCGGCACCTTCCTGGCACGCGCGCATGATTCCGTCCGCCCCGCCGGTAATGACCATGAATCCTTCCTCGACAATTCGACGGGAAAACTGGAATGCGATCTGGTAGTTCGGATCATCCGGGGCGGTGCGAGCCGAGCCGAAGATGCTGATCTTGCGCCGATCGCAATAGCCATGAAAGACACGGAAGGCATGACGCAGTTCTTTGACGGCACGGTTGACGATTTTGAGATCCAGGATATCCAGATGGGAATCGTGGAGCCGAAGAGTCCCGGCCAGGAGTTCTTTCATGATCGCGGCCTGCAGGTCGTCTTCCGGACTATCGAGCAGGAAACGAATTTGGCTGAGCAACTCCTCGTTCGAAGGGAGGGGATGAGAACGGGTCTGAGACGTCTTCATGGGGTTATCCATATACGGTAATGCCTTATCCTTGATGAGAAAAAATTCTATCAGCTGATTGCCTGTCGGTCAAAGGAATGGAACATCGGTGTGAAATTAGGAGAGATTGGGCGAGGGAGGCATCATTTGGAGGGCCCAGGCTCTGATACGAGCGAGATCGGTCGATGAGAGGTCAGTGAACTGAATATCGGCATGCCAGGCGGGGCGTCCACTTGATGGCTCATTCGGCTCTGTCCCCGAAGCTCCGCCAGTCAGCACTGTTCCACGAAGGGTTAACGGAGTATTTTGGCCAGGAATAGAAAACGCCAGTACAACGTGTGTTCCTGTCAGGATCTTCGTAGTCGATTCGACTAACGCTCCGACATGGCTCAGTTGGGTGATCATGGCGTTATAGTTGAGTCCCTGCTGCGTCGAGGCTTGTCCCACCACACTCACCACGACGGGGATTCTCGCGCTACGTCTGGGCGGGCTGAGCATCAGGTCTTCTGCGCTGAGCACCCCAACCGGTTGGTTTTGCTTGGTGACGATTAACAGAGAGGCGCCAGTCGCCATCATGAGTGTCGAGGCCTCTGCCAAGGCCTCGTCGTACTCGATGAATTGCACTGGGCGTGTCATGATCGTCCGGACTTCAATGTCATGTGGTTCGAGCCCCTGAGCGACGACTTTCTTCACAATGTCGGTCGGCGTCATCAGGCCGAACTGCGTATCGGTATCCTTGATGAGCAGGCAAGGCGCCTGTTCTCGGTTGAGCAGCATTGCCGCCTCACTGACCGAGACATCGCCTGGAACCTGTACAACTCCTGGTGTCATCATATGGGCAACCATAGTGGGTATGAGATGTGTCGTCTTGAAGGGCTTGTCATCGTCGTTCGTCATGGGATTGAGACCTCCCTCGATTCGCACTGCACGACTCGTGAGGGGCCGTCCCTGGCGACGTAAGCCAAGTATAGCAGACGGGGCCCCCTCGCCCGTGAACGGGGCTTCCCTTGTCAAACAAGGGGTTCGGCGAATAGACTAGGCCACTTGTACACACAGCACAATGTTGATCCTATGCCTGATTCCGATTTCATTCAACAGGACTTTCAGCGCCGCCTCAGGAACATTCCCCCACTGGGGATGGGGTTGTCAGTCGACGTCTATTCTCCCGATCTATTCGAGCTCGTGAATATGCTGAGAGAGCAAGGAGTCCAGCCAAGCTATCTCGAAGTCTTTAAGGCAACGACGACCGCACTGACAACGGTTCGACAGGCCCTGCCCGACATACCGCTGGCGTACCATGGAGAAGGTCTGTGGATCACCCAGCCGGACGTTCAAGCGTCTCCACTCTTTCATCAGGATGTCGGCGAAACGGTCACGCAACTCAATAGAATACAGAGTCTTTGGTTGAATCATGAATGCGCGACGAAGCAGATGGCCGGCTACTCGTTCGGCACCTATGTCCCTCCATTATATACGCGGTTGAGCGCTGAGGTGGTGGCGGCGAATATCGTGACGGTTCAGCAGATGATGGATCGGCAGGGCCGCCGAGCGGATGGGGCTGCGCCGCTTTTTCTGCTGGAAATGCCGCCGCTCACCTATTTTTCTGCCGGCACGATACCGGTCTCCCATTTTTTTCGGCTCATCACCGCGCTGGCGCCCTGCGGCCTCGTGCTGGACATCGGGCATCTTTGGACAGTCTATCGCTATACCGGTGCTTGCCGGCGTCTATCGCTTGAGCGATTCGTCGAGGAGTTCCTCGGCGAATTTCCTCTGGAGCGGGTTGTAGAAATCCACATAGCGGGGTTGGCCTGCCACGAGTCGATCGGCGAGTCGACAGGGGCCGCAGAGCTTCCTGAATGGATCGATGCCCATGCCGCCCCGATTCCGTCGATCCTCTTTCGCGTGCTTGAACAGGTTCTGGCCCATCAGAACCTTGTGAGCCTTCGTGCGGTGGCGCTTGAAGTGGATACCAAACCGATCGAGATGATTGTGGAGGAGTATGCAGAGGCCGTTCGGCGTTTCTCACCCCTTATTCAGCAGACAATGGCCAGAGGAGCGGCTGTAGAACAATCGATGGAATTGTTGTCTGATCAGGCCTCCGTCCAGGAGCCGGTGCGCCAGTCGGATCGACAGCAGTTGCGCGACGACTATGCGCGCTACGCGCAAATCATTTCGGGGCAGGCCGCCATGACGGGTCCGGAGTGGCATGACACTGCTGCGGAGCCTGCCGGCATCACCCGGTACCGTACGTTCTATGTGCCGCACGAGATTCTCCATTGGGGCGGAGACCTCGCAGAGATGTTCCCGCAGACCTGCCGGACCTTGGCGGAGCGGGGCATTAGTCTGACTGAGTTCGTGACATTCCGGTTTCGGTCGCCACGGCCCCTCACGCACTCGTATGATTTTTTTCTCCTCAAGATCGAACGGTTTCTCGAATTTGTGACAGAACGTGCGTCGGATGCACAAGTCTGCGCACAACAGGAAGGCGATATCTTGCGCCAGGCCTATGCCCAAGCGAACGAGGTCGTGAGGCCAGTGATGGAGATGGAGCGAACAGGATGAGTTTCTGGCAATCACTCGCCAGACCGGTCATCGGAATGGCGCCGATGGATGGGGTCACCGATGCAACGTTTCGCCATACCGTGGCGTTGCATGGGAAGCCCGACGTTTCCTTCACGGAGTTCACGCATGTCCATGACGTCTGCCGGGGGCCGGAATTCCTGTTGGACTCCCTCATGTATCATGAGGCGGAGCGGCCGGTTGTCGCGCAGCTCTATGGAAAAGAGCCGGACCTCTTCTATCAGGCGGCTCATGCCGTGTGCGAATTGGGGTTTGATGGATTGGACATCAATATGGGCTGTCCCTCTCGGAGTGTGGCTTCATCCGGATCCGGCGCGGGGCTTATCCGAACACCGGATGTGGCGCAAGCCATTATGCAGGCCGCTCGACAGGGAATCGTCGATTGGGCGGCAGGTCAGACCCTTGAGGGAGCGGGTCTCAAGCCCGGCAGAGTCGCGGCGCTCCAGCGGATGAACGAGCGGCGGCAGGATGCTCGCCCGCTCGTTCGCCAGACGATTCCCCTGTCCGTGAAGACGCGTCTCGGCTACGACGTGGTGGTCGTGGATCGTTGGATCGAACATCTCCTCATGGAACGGCCGGCGGTCATTTCCCTGCATGGCCGCACCTTGCAGCAAATGTATCGAGGGGAAGCAGACTGGAATGCCATTGCCCAGGCCGCGAAGATCGTGCGGGGGAGCGGGACGTTGCTGTTCGGCAACGGGGATGTGCATAGCTATCACGATATCGTGTGCCGCGTGAGAGACACCGGAGTCGATGGCGTGTTGGTCGGGCGAGCCACGCTAGGAGCCCCCTGGTTCTTTCGGCAGAAGGAGGAAGCGCGACTCGTTCTGCAGCAACAGCGCCCTGAGAACGGGCTCGAACCGTGGGCGCCGCCGCTCGACGTCCGCTTCGAGGTGCTGCTCGATCATGCCCGGCGGTTCGAAGCGGCTTGTGGGCAAGGCCAGTTTCGGCGGATGCGCAAACATCTTGGGTGGTATTGCAAAGGGTTTCCTCATGCCGCCTCGCTGCGGGCCAATATGTTCCGAGTCTCTTCGGTCGCTGATCTTGAACAGGTACTCGCCGATTTTCATGCGCACTGCGCGAGTTTCCCCGAGGCGTCCGATCGAATGCTGCTATCCGTTGAACCCTCTCCGGCTGTCTAGATGCCACTCATTCTGGCTTCCACCTCTTCGCGCCGTCGTGAACTGCTTGCCTTGTTGGGTATCCCATTCGATGTCGAAATTCCATCTTTCGAGGAGCGGCTGATCGCCGGCCGTCCGGTGATCGAGCAGGCGCAGGCATTCGCCCAGGGCAAGGCGCAGTCGATTGCAAGGCAAAAACGTGAGGCGATGGTGTTGGGGAGCGACACGGTGATTGAGTTACATCACGATGTGATCGGGAAACCGGCTGATCTGACGGAGGCCCGCGCGCTGCTCCGGCGCCTGGCCGGCCGTGACCACCGCGTACATACGGCGGTCGCGCTCGTTTGTTCAGTTCGTGCAATCGATACGGTCGCATTGTCTACGACCGTCGTTCGAATGAAACCATTCGATGAACTGGCGCATGAACGGTATCTTGCGACAGGGGAAAGTCTCGGCAAGGCCGGCGCCTATTCGATCCAAGGAGAGGGCGGCGATTTGATCGATTCCATAGACGGAGATTTTCCGACCGTGGTCGGTCTGCCGCTCCGCTTGGTCGCACAGCTATTGACGCAGGTTGGTGTGAGAGTGCCGGTCGATCTCGGCGCACTCTATGCAGCCAAACCCTATGCCAACTGGGCTCGCTTCTCAGTCTAATTGCAAAGAGGCAGGGGAGGTCCGTACAATGCTGCCCCATCGATCTCTGTCTTCTATACGGAGGGAGTCATGAACGTGCGATGCCTGACATCAGCGGCGCGAGTCGGTGGCGTTGCCGCCTGCGCGGTCGCGGGCTTGTTGACGGTCGCCGATCTCCAGACAGTCTTTGCGATCGATGTGAAGCTTTCAATGGAAGAGGCGCAGAAGGTTTTGGAGTCGGGACGGGCGCCGATGGAGAAGGCGAACACCCCGGAGGAAGTCAAGAAGGTTCTCCAGCAAGCCTCCATGGTCACGCGTGTGGGTGCCGATCCAGAGAAAGATTCCTGCGGAGCCAGCGCTATTCTTCGAACCAAACGCTACCGACTTGAAGCCTTTGGCCGGCAGGAAGCGGCGGAGTCCAAGAAGAGGAAAATGGATGTGCGGATGCCCGAGGAGTTCGTCAAGAAAGTTGTGGACATGCCCAATATGGAGATGGAAGTTCAGCTCTGTGGCGATGACGAATACTTTGCAGAGGGCGCCTTGATCGAGCTGCAACAGGGCTCGAAGAGGATCAAGCCCATCGATATTGGAAAAGCCGAACGTGGCAGAAAGAATGAGGGAAGCGGGCTGACCTACCGGTCTCGATTTACCGCGTTGTTCGCCTATGAAGCGTTTGATCCCACCGCCGCCTCGGTGTTCGTCGTGAATCTTCAGGACGGAACCGAGGCAAGAATCGTCGCCGATTTCTCTAAGGTGAAATAGACACACTTCGTTGATCCTGTCCCTTGCCAATCTGCGGCAACTGCTCCTGCTGCCCGGCGAGCGATTGTTCTCCGTCAGATACATGGTCCCGCCTTTGCATTTCTATGCCAGGCAGCTGGCTGAACCCATAATTTAAAACGGATAGTGTGGCGTTCCTCTCCAAGTGGGAGGTGCGTCTGTGGCCTTTTGCGCCAGGACAGCCTTGACCCATTCCAGCGCAAAGGGCTAGCCTCTCGTTTGTGGTTTGTCTCGTTGATCTGGTTTGTTTGGTCTATTTGGTTGATTTAGCTCATCCGGATTACCCTGTTAATCTGCTTCAACCAAATAAACAAGACAAACCAAACAAACCAAATAAACGAGATCGGAAAAGGAGTGAAGTATGACCGAGGAGTGGGGCGCAATTCTCATT
>DATIQH010000358.1:0-5067 GCA_035471155.1 Nitrospiraceae bacterium
CCTCCCAGTCCCGACACGGAAATCTCGGTGCCCAATGCCGCCTCCGGAAACGTCACCTTCTTCACCATATAGAGATCGTCGCGGTGCCGATCGAATGAAGAATGAGGCCGCAAGTGCGGACGAATCAGCAGATCGCCCGGCGGACCGCCATTAGCGTTCGGCTCTCCTTGCCTCGCGAGCCGGATCATCATCCCGTCATCCACCCCCGGAGGAATCTGCACCTTGAGCCGATGAGTCACAAACTCATAGCCGTTTCCCTGGCACGTCGTGCAGGGGAACTCAATGAGTTGGCCGCGCCCGTTGCAACGAGAGCACGTCGTCAGCGTGACCACGCGCATACCCTTGCTGGTTTTGGCGTGCTGTGTCTGCCCACTTCCAGCGCAGTCGGGACAGGGTTTCGGCTTCGTCCCAGGCTTGGCGCCGCTCCCTGCGCAAGGCGCGCATTTCTCGGAGCGGGTGATCGGAATCTCGCGCTCGCCTCCCTTGGCTGCTTCTTCCAAAGTCAGATCCAGGTCATACCGCAAATCTGCACCCCGGCTCGCCCCGGAGCGAGGTCTCGTGCGTTGACCAAAGAAGTCGCCGAACACGCTGGACAAATCATCGAACCGGCCGCCGAAGAAATCGCCGAACTGAAAATCGCGCATGAGATCATCAGCGGTCCAGCGTTCACCGACCCCCGCATGCCCGGTCGCATCGTACTCGTGACGTTTCGTATCGTCCGACAGGACCGCATAGGCTTCAGCAATTTCTCTGAACTTGGCCGTGGCGTCCTGCTCCTTATTCCGGTCCGGATGATACTTGAGTGCCAGCTGGCGATAGGCCTGCTTCAGCTGGTCCCTGGTGGCAGACCGGTCTACCCCCAGAATTTCATAGTAGTCACGCTTCGTTTGAGTAGTCGGCACTGTTTCTATCCTGTTCCTATTTATCCGCCCGCATGATTCATGACACACGAAGGCTAACAAACCGCATAGGCCCCTTCTGCAAGATCCCGACAGAAGGACGTCATGTTGCGCAGGGCTTGCTGAACCTCTCGACCGATCAGCGGCTCAACCGAAGCCAACGACACACCTGGCATCAAATGAACCTCGACCATGACGAACTGCGGAGATGACACCGGTCGTCCAATCTGGCTCGTCAACCAGACGGTCACGTCACGAAGGCCTTTCACCTTCCGGTAGATCTCCCCGGCCAGCACGTGAGCGAGCACGTTGTAAATCTTCCCCACATGAGCCACAGGATTTTTCCCGGCCGCCGCTTCTGCACTGGCCGGGCGGTGGAGCGAGATCACTCCACACACGCGATTCCCTCGCCCCACCTCGCCTGAATCGCCCGCTTCCGCCGACGTGCCGAGCAACGAGAGATACATCCCCTCGACTCCCGCTCCGCCATGATCCAGCGCGTTGAGCGTGACCTCCGCTGACAGCCGAGGCCCCGCCTTTTGTGTCACGAAGGATTGCAAGGCCTTCAACACCTCGGCCTTGCGCGAAAAGTATTGAGACTCTGTCCGGATGGATGAAGCCAGCAACGGCATTGCAACTGTGAGCGTCACCTGTCCTCTCGTCCGCACGCCAAGCACCTTGACATCTTGCCCCGTGGCCGGAAACGCCTTCTTAAACGAAGCGCTGTTCAGAAACTGTTCGACCTGCAAGACGAGGCGCTCGGTCGGTGTGAACGGTGCGTACCCCACCGCAGCGGAGGTATCATTGGCCACCGGGCCTCCCCGTCGCTCACTCACAGATTGAAGTTCCGCGGAAGCCGGCTTCAGTTCCACCTGGCACGTGAGGTGCTTGAGAGGATCCACATGCGGGAGGTGCCGCCTGAACCATGTCGAGGCAACCCGCTCGGCAATCTTCGCCACCGGCACCAATTTCTTTCGCCACTCGAACGTTGCCCGATCTCCCATGACCAAACGCATCGGCGTGATGACATGGCCTCCGCCGGGACGGCAGTCCACCTCGCCCGCCACCAACAGCCCCTTATCGGCGTTAAAGTGCAGCACGCGACCACATATCTTCAAATAGGCTTGCGCCAATTCGACCGCCACCTGCTCCATCACCGCGTCGCAGATCGTGTCGGGATGACCCAAACCCTTCCGCTCGACAATTTCAAACGTCTGGTCGGCGAGGGGATCGCACGTTGATCTCAGGATCATTGGCTTGATCATGCAAAAATCCCCACCTCTGTTCCAGGCTTCGCACGGCGCCCAACTGGTCCGTCATATCTCCGCGACCCACGAGATCGCGGTTCCAAACCGATCCTCTGCAGACGATGCAACTTGTTGAGTCAGCACCGAATTGCCATTCGACTTAAGCGCTTCAATATGGATGTTCATGAGCTCTCAATCAACGATGGCAGTGAATCGACTGCTTCATTTTGTCAATTGAGCAAGGCTGGTACCATCCTCCGAAATCGAGATCCCTCCAGAGTTCATCAAAAAAGCAGCAGCTTGGAGCGGAACCCATAGTCAGACTCACAGGGCCGAGGGAAATCTTGCTACAACGATCCGTCATGACGTGTAGTGAAACGCTACAGGAGCCGCAAAACAATTCTGCTCGCACTCCAATTCTCTCTGCGAAGTCACGGCACCAGGCTTGCTCCTTCTTCCTGGCATCATCACCCAGGCCAGGTATCACTCATGAACGCCCAGGCTCGCCCACTGACATCGCTGTGGATGACGTGTCTCATGCTTATCCACTGTCTGACGTTTGTTCCCGCTTGCGTCGGTGACACGCATGACCCCACGCGCCAGGCCGAGCGAGACAGGATGGTGAACGAGCAGATCGTTCCCCGCGGGATCAAGGACCAGGCAGTCCTCGCCGCGATGCGTCGGATTCCCCGTCATAGGTTCATTCCCGCCCTCTACTCCACGTTCGCTTACCACGATGGTCCTGTTCCAATCGGCCACGGTCAGACCATCTCGCAACCCTTTGTCGTTGCGCTCATGAGCGACGCACTCGCATTGCAGGGCGCAAAGAAGGTGCTTGAGATTGGAACCGGCTCAGGGTACCAGGCTGCAGTCCTGGCCGAGATCGTGCCCGAAGTCTTCACCATCGAAATCGTCGAGCCCCTGGCGACAGAGGCTGCACAGACGCTGGCAGAACTTGGCTACCGCAACATCCACACACGTGTGGGTGACGGCTATCAAGGCTGGCCGGAGGAAGCTCCCTTCGACGCCATCATTGTGACCGCCTCGTCCGAACATGTGCCGCAACCGCTCCTCGATCAACTCGCCGTTGGAGGGCGCCTAATTATCCCGGTCGGTAAAGCGTTCCAGGAGGCCCAGGAGCTGGTCCTCTATCGCCGGACCACAGACGGCTATGAACGCACGCGGCTCTCGCTAGTTCGCTTTGTTCCACTGATCCGCAAGGACCAACCCACCCAACCAGATGAGCGATAATCGATGGCCTCGCCTTGCTCGGAACTCCCTCGCCGTATCGGAATCTTTACCGCCGGCTGTCTGTTGGTTAGCAATGTCGTCGGGAGCGGTATCTTCACCACGACCGGATTTATGGCTCGCGATCTCGGCGATCCTTGGCTGATCCTGGCAGTCTGGCTCTTCGGAGCCTTGCTGGCCCTCGCGGGAGCACTGTCGTACAGCGAGCTAGGGACAGCTCTGCCGGTTGCTGGAGGAGAATACGCCTACCTACGCCGCGCCTACGGCCCACTTGTCGGATTCCTCAGCGGATGGACGTCGTTCACGATCGGCTTCAGCGCTGCCATTGCAGCAGGGGCCATGAGCTTTGCCGCCTATCTGGTTCAGATCGTTCCCTTCCACAGTGAGAACGGTCCCCTGTCAACGGCGGTTGCGTTGACGCTGATTTGGGTCGTCACCGGGTTTCATCTTGCCGGTGTCGGCTCCGGTGGATTCCTGCAACGGCTGCTCACCATTCTGAACATCGGAGCGATTCTGATCCTCGTCCTGGGAGTGCTGATGCTCGGAAAGGGAAACTGGAGTCACTTGACCCTCTCTGCCCCCAACATCACCCCCGGCTTCGGTACGACGATGGTCTCACTGATTTTCGTGACCTATGCGTACTCGGGCTGGAATGCGGCGGCCTACGTGGCGGGAGAAATCGTCGATCCCGGACGCACCATCCCGCGGGCCATGATCGGCGGCACCCTCTTCGTGGGGTTGCTGTATCTAGTCGTGAACGGAATCTATCTCTATGCACTGCCCGTTACTGAGCTGGGCCAACCACCGATCCTCCCCGTGGCCAACAAAGTAGCCGCGGCTCTGCTAGGCCCAACAGGCACCCTCTTGGTGACGGTCCTTCTCTGCCTCTCGATCGCAGGAGCCGTGAGCGCGATGGTGTGGGCCGGTCCCCGCGTGTACTATGCCATGGCGCAAGACGGCTTGATTCCCTCCCTTTTCGCAAAAACCCCGGGCACGCAACAGGCGCCGATCAACGCCATCCTTCTGCAAAGCCTGTGGGCCTCGGCCTTGATTGTGTCGGGAAGCTTCGAACGGCTGGTGATCTACAGTGGCACCGTACTCATGATCTTCAACGCCCTTGCTGTGGGAGCATTATTGATCCTGCGTCGGCAAGAGCCGACTCTTCCCCGTCCCTATCGAACCCCTCTTTACCCGTTTGTCCCCGCATTCTATCTGCTTGTATCAATTGTGATCGTCGGAGCCGCACTCTATGAGCGTCCGGTAGAAGGATGCCTGGGCATCGCCACCGTGTTAGCCGGAACGCCGCTCTACCTACTCTGGCGCAGGCTGAGCGGCAGCAGAAACTCCTGAATCGAGGCTGGGGTCAAGGTCGAGGCTGAGACTAAGCGACGATTCGACTTGCTTCAATAAGCCTAAGTTTTCCAAATAACCAGCTGTGCCACAGAAAAGACTCCCGGTCAGACCCCTTAAATCTTCACTCGGCTGTCCTTTTCGCGTCACGGTCATGGCTTCCCTGCCAGCGGGCCGACCATGAGCATACCTGTGTCTGAATCTTTGGCACGTTCCTCGAATGCAGCACGAAGCGATGCATCGCACTGGAGTGCATCGAAGTACTTCTTGGCTGCCACTACAAACGCCGCGTAAAAGTCCTCTGCATTAAGAACTGTAAGACC
>DATIQH010000359.1:0-1717 GCA_035471155.1 Nitrospiraceae bacterium
GTCGAACCTCGCGAGCGGAAACGTATCCTCCGTCTTCTCATCGAAGATGTGACGCTAATCAACGGTGAGATGATTCAGGTACACGTGCGCCTCCGCGGCGGCGCCACTCGCAGCCTCACGGTGGCCTAACCCCTACCGATCGCCCAGATCCGGAAGACGAAGCCGGAGGTGGTTGCCGAGATCGACGCCCTGTTGGATCGCTACTGTGATCGCGAAGTCGCAGATGTTCTGAATCGACAAGGAAGGCGGACTTGGCAGGATGAGCCATTCAACCTGAAGAAGATCGCGCATATCCGCCAGGCATTCAATCTGAAGTGCCGCTACAGTCGGTTGCGCGCCAGGGGGCTGCTAACCGCCAAAGAGATGAGCGTCAGGCACGGCGTGACAACTACCACAATCAATCTTTGGGCGAGAGAGGGCCGACTGAAAAAGCACCGCTATGATAATGTTCGGCGCTGTCTGTACGAACCGCTGGAACAGGGAGCTATTCTAAAAGGCCAGGGCGGTCGACGCGCCAAACAGCCGACTTTCACCTTCGCGCAGGCAGGATGAGGTGCAGTATGAAACGTAAGCTTTGTCCCTTGGTTTTCGCGGACGCGCCGGCATGATGGCCACGCCATAATGCAGAGCCATGTCGTGGTAGGTCCGGTTCAGGTCGGGCTCATACCGGCAAGCGCGGTCCACGCCGGTTCGGGGATTGTCGGGAACCACGAGCCGCGGCGCGCCTTGGCAGTATTCGAACGCACCGACGTGGCAGTCGATCCAGTTCGCCAGATCCTGGCTGACCGTAGCCCGAGCATAGGTGTAGGTGCTGGCGCCGAGAACGGCGACGAATAGGCAAGCCGGCGCGATCTCGCCGGTCTTCCGGTCATGGATCGGGATCGTGTCGCCGGCCCAATCCACGAACATCTTTTCGCCGGCCGGGTAGTCCTGGCGGAGCACCACATCCTGGTTCCGGCTCCAGCGGTGGTACAGTTCGCAGAAGCGGCTGTAGCCATAGCCGCCGGTCTGGTTTTCCCGGTACTCCTCCCAGAGCAGTTGCAAGGTCAGGTGCTTGTGGGTTTGCAGTTGCCGATGGATCTCGGCAAAGTCCGGAAGGCTCCGGCTGAGTTGGCTGGGGCGGCCGACCGCCACAGGGAATAGGAGTTTTTCCAGCCGGGCTTCATCCCAATCTTCCGGGAGCGGCCAACTCAGACCGGCCGCGGCGGCTTTCTCCAAATATCGATGAACGGTGGCTTGACCGATGGAACAACTGCGGGCGACCTGGCTCTGATCCAACCCCAGACCGAACCGCAGGCGTAGGACTTCTTTGATTTTCCGCATGGACAACCTCTCCTGGGGCACGAAGTTTCCTCCACTTTCCAGTGGAAGGCCCTTCGGCCCGCTGTTGTCCAGCGCCGCCTGCTCGATGAAGATTTTTTCAGAAAATCATTCCGGGGATGTGAATAACGATTCCGGCCGGACGGAGGTCTCCTTCCGCATCCCGCCGGAATCGTTATTCACATCGCTCCGGAATCGGTATTCAGAATTTCTCGGAACGCCTATTCACATGGCCCGGAATACGCAAGTTGACGGCATGGTACCACCGGCTGAATCTCAACGAGCAGGCACGAACGCTGATCGATAAGATACGGTCTTCGGAACCCGCTCGCAGAGTGAATGGCAACCGATCGAATGTGAGCGGACTCTACCCCAGCCGGAAGATGGGCGTGTCCTC
>DATIQH010000360.1:0-9909 GCA_035471155.1 Nitrospiraceae bacterium
GTTCTTGTTCGCGCCCGTCCTGTCCCAATACGCGATCCGGCGGACTTGGGACAGGACGGGCGCGAACAAGAACGCTTTCGATCCCGGATTGTTCCGAACCCATGCGGAAGCGATTGACTCCCCCGGAATTGCCGGGATTAATCGCAGCGTCGGTCTGGATGAAGTCTTCATAGTCTGCAATCCCAACATTACCACGCCCCAAAGCGCTGATGATGCCTAAGGTGACAGTGGAACTCAGTCCAAACGGACTGCCGACTGCCAACACAAGATCGCCGACCTGCAATTTGTCATACTCGGCCCATTTTAAGGCCGGGAGGTCCTTTGCCTCGATCTTGACCACAGCCAAGTCTGTCTTCGGATCAGTTCCCACTACTTTCGCGCTGAATTCACGTCGATCGCTGAGTGTGACGGTGATCTGCGTGGCGCCCTCGACGACGTGATTGTTCGTCACGATAAATCCGTTCGGATCGAAAACGACGCCTGATCCGGCGCTTTGATCAGGGCGTCCATGCCCTCCACCAGGCGGCATCGGCGGAGGAGTTGGAAGTTCACCCTCCGGCGCTTCCTCACCCGGAGGTCCACCAAAGGGACCAGGCGGCACTGGCGACTTCCGGCCTCGTCCTCTGCCTTCGCCACCGCCGGTTACTGCAATGTTCACCACCGCCGGCGTGACCTTCTTGACGATTTCTGAAAATCCTTGTGTCATCCCGGCTGGAACCCCCGCAGCAATGGCTGCAGGTTCACTTGGCAGGACAGCAACCGCGAAGGCGCTCAGAACCAGACCGATACCTGTGACAAGCCCTCGAACATTCATCCCTTTACTCCGCGTGACCATATCAGCATTCCTCCACAGGGTTAACTGACGTGACTGCCCGATCTGAACGTTGTATTGTACACTATCCATTCCGAAGGCTTCAAAGACTAATAGCTCCTGTCGAACCTTGCCCGACGAGGCCCGAAGAAGCCAATTTGTCATGGGCGTGACGCGCGAGGACGAATCAGTCTCTCTGGTTTATCTAATCTGCCTCGCCTGTTTGGTCTGTTCGCTTGAACCAAACAGGCTAAATAGACCAGATCAGCTCTCCCCCGGCTCACTCGTTTAGCTCGTCACTCAGGCTATTTCGCTACCTGCTACAATCTGGCTTTTCGAGCCGTCGTCTCGGATTCTACGACCTCACGCCACGAGTTCTGTAGCTTCAATACCAACCGTTTGGCCGCTTGCTCAAAGGACACGACCCGAAGCGTATTCGACGCACCCTCGTAAGACGGAGGCCAAATACGCCGCTCATCCTGAGGGCGCAGGAATATAGCCGGATACCATTGATCGATCCCTGGCGCGCTTGGACGATCCAGCGTAGCCCAGCCACGCCCCTCGGCCTGCATCAAGATCTGATCGTGCTTTAAATCCAGCAGCGCGAATTCCAGCAGCGACCAGTGATCCCGACGAAATCCGGGCTGCGCGTGCGTGGTCAATCCCAGAAAGAGCGTCACCGGATATTCCTGTTCAGTGCTGGAGACCACCACGACGGCCAAATAGTCCAGCCCGCGCAGCCGCCCCAGTTCAGCAAACTGAGTCCAATCCCCATGCATCTCCGGTCTGATACGGTCGGCAGAAATCACCGCTGTTATCGCAACCGGAATCGCACGGCCAAGGTCCCGTTGTAGATTTTCACCGAGGCGAACCAACGCCTCTTCCGGCAGATTCGGAGCCGCGTCAGGCTCTGCCGTATCCGACACCACGACAAGCCCTGCCTGTAACGGCCGTTGGTCGATCTTTGTGAACGCGCCGACATCGGCCTGTCGCCCAGAGGCAAGATAATCTCCGATCCGTGCAGGCGGAATGGAGGAAGCGCAAGACGCGACGAATACCGCGCTCAACATGAGGCTGACTTGAATAACCCCCCGGCGCATCCTCCACCTCAGACCATGCAGGCTTGTCTGCCGCACATGCTCCACTGTTGTACGTTCGCTCCCCATCGGCAAATCTGTCAAGTCGGCGGTGCCCTCTCCCTTGCAATTCTGCCTATGGCTCGCTACCATATTTTTCAGGATCTGGCCTGGCGCATCGCGCTTCATCGCAACGAGGGTGATTTCTCGTGCTCTTCCAAGGTACCCCAAGCGCTGTTCAATGGTCGATCGTCGTCCCGGCCCATAACGAAGCCACCCGTATTCTGCCTTATCTTCAAAGCATTGCCTCATACATGCAAGAACGAGGACAGCCCTACGAGATCCTCGTCGTCGACGATGGCAGCACCGATGCGACAGCCTCCGTTGTGGAGGCCGCGGCTTCTACGATCCCGGAAATTCGTTTGCTCAGGGCGCCACTACGCCGAGGCAAAGGCGCGGCCGTACGACGAGGGATGCGCGCCGCTATTGGACGGCTGCAACTCTTTACCGATGCAGACGGCGCCACGCCGATTCAGGAGCTCGCACGGCTCGAGAAGGCCCTGGCGAACGGAGCCGACGTGGCCATCGGATCGCGCTCACTCGCTTCCCGGTTGCCGGACTATACAGTCCAGACTCGCTGGTATCGGACCATCTTGAGCGCTCTGTTCAATGTACTCATACAGCGGAAGGACCTGAGAGGAATCGCCGACACGCAATGCGGATTCAAACTTTTCCGTCAAACTGCGGCGGCAGATCTCTTTGGAGTTTCCTCGATCGACGGCTTTGGTTTTGACCTCGAACTGCTCTACGTGGCACAACAACGCGGATATCGCATTGCAGAAGTTCCTGTAAATTGGTCTCATCAACCAGGCTCAAAATTTCGCGTCGTCAGAGATGGGCTCGACATGCTGCGCGAATTGGCCATGATTCGACAGAATGGGATCAAGGGGTACTATGATTCCCTGTCGCCGACGCGGGATTTCAATCCTGCCACAGTCAGCCAAGCCGGCCTCCCTCCTCGATGAAATTCCCCGCAGAATAACCGAGGAAGACAGGCGAGACTCGTGAAGATAACATATCCGACCCTTCCTGCTTTTCGCGAAAGTCTCGCGAGTCCCGCGCGAATAACGCGATGGGCCATCCCCTTGTATCTCCTCATCCTCGTGTCTGGGCTGTCAGGGTGCGAGAAGGTAGCGTCGGTTTTTCACCGAACCCCCTTGCCAGACTTGGGGCCGCGTCTGGCCAACTCCGTGAAATTGACCTTCGATTCCTCCTTTAGCAATCTTACGATGCAGTACATCGATGGGTGCAATAGCCCCCACGAGTTCAACGTGGGGGAAGAGATCGAGTCGGTGATGATTGACGCGGCCCCCAAAAATTTTACGGCCGTCACCGTCATCGGTGGAATCCCCGCACAGATCCAACCCGATAAGGAGATCATGATCACGCTCCAGCGCTCGGACTTCAAGCTCTGGACTGACAATGTCTATGATCGGGTGCCTGCGGACTTGACGATCGAGGCGCTTGTCACACTGAAGGATACCGCTGGAAAAGAGCTTGGCCGGCAGACCGTTTCCGTCACACACAACCAACGCTTTATTCTTGAACCGACCCCGCGCCGATGCGATTACGGCAATATCGGAGAGTTCGTGCATGACGCGGGAATCGCTCTCTCGACGCAATTCATACGCGCCGTCCGAACTCAGCTGGCAGCGACGGACGGACCCGCTCCCGAACCAGTGACCACACTGCCCGCGAGGCCAATTCCGCCGAGCGCGACCATACCGGCTCAAGGCACTCCATCGGCGCTCTCATTTAAAGCTACTGTATTGGACGCGAACAGCAACTTGATCTTTGAAGGAGGCGAGCACATCCGAGTGCGCATCGACCTTGTGAACGGAGGAGCGCAGGAACTACAGGGTGTCACGGCGACTTTGACAGGAACCGCCTCGTTGCTCGCCCAGTTTTCGGCCGCGACGCTGGCGATCGGACGATTGCAGCCGGGCCAATCTCGGTCGATCGAGTTTGCGGCGACGATACCGCCGTCATCCCAGCAGCAGAATGCCGAAATCCATGTGCGGGTCTCTCATTCAGGACTCCAGACTCAGCCGCCGATTCAAACCCTGGCTCTGTCGATGCAACCAACCGGCATCAAAGCCGACGACGTGGATCATATCCCAGCTGTCGTCACCGGATTTCGGCAACCCAACACCTACTTGATCTCAATTGGGATCGGATCCTCTCGAAACCGGCAAGTCCCACTCCGCAAGTTCGCCTCGGTGGATGCGCAGATGGTCTCGAACTATTTTCAAGCCCTCGGTGGCTTGCCCGCCTCCAATACTCTTCTCCTGCAAGACTGGAAAGCCCTGCGTTCGGATATTGACGAAGCGCTGCTGGATTGGCTGCCCCCTCACATGAACAAGGATGCGGTCGTCATTGTTTATTTCGCAGGTCAGGCTTCAGTCTCTTCAACGGGAGAGATATTCCTGATCCCGTACGATGGGGCCACCACAACCACCTCACGGGCCTACTCGCTCAAAGATTTAGAAACCACTCTCGCTCGCTTGAATGCGAAACAGACTGTGTTTCTGTTCGATGGTATTGCGTCTCGAATGGGGCCGGACACCCGAGCCAAGACCACCCTCCCCCAATGGAGCCCCACAGGAAGTTCGACTCTCCATATCATCGGAACCAGCGGCATCGGCCAGGGGCTGGAAGACGACCGGCATCGGCATGGCCTGTTCACCTACTATCTGCTGCGGGCCCTGCGCGGGGAGGCCGACAGCAACCGGGATGGCGAGGTGACAGTCGGTGAAACGGTAACTTATCTGAGCCAAAAAGTGCGCTGGGCCTCCAAAGCCTACATGGACCAGGAGCAACGCCCGTTCGCTGTTCCGGCAATCCGCCCGGCCGATCCTTCCGCTGCCTTGATATTGACCAAGATCGCCGCGATTCAAGGCACCGAAGCCCATTAGAAGGCTGCTGCAAAAGGAGGTGGGGTAGCTGGGACGATTCCCGTGCTCGCTCGCGGCATCTGCGTGACCATGAGCGTGAAACATTTCTCATCCTCTCCACGGATATTCAACGAGACAGAATCACACGACCGAAAGACAAAAAAAGAGGGTGGAGGATTGAATCCTCCACCCTCTTAGAACTCAAAGCGTCTCTGACGAAACTACTCGCCTTTGCAGAAAGTCCGCTCGTAGTTGATGATCGTCCAGGCTTCCTCTTCCGTGATAATTGCCGGAGTCAAGGAGATCATGCCTGTGCCAGCGCTACCATTCTTGATGATCCAGAAGAGCTCTCCGTCTTTCCGCTTCTTATGGAACTTGCAGTTCGTGAAATCGCGGGGGCTCGGATTCAGAACCTTACCGGCCTCACCCTGGCCATTTCCTTCCTTACCATGACAATTGAAGCAGGTGCCCTTACCCTCATACAGCGCTTTTCCCTTGGCAATAATCTCCGGGGTCGCGGCAACCGGATTCTTGTTGGCCTTTGCGTCAGCTATCTGATCAGCTGGAACGCGGGACTTGAGTGGATCCTTCTCCTCGGCCCCCACCACTGAGACCGACAGCATGATCAGCGCCGCGCCGATTCCCAAACACTTAGCAAAATACCCCATCAGACTTCCTCCTTTGTGTTTAACCACCGCACATGACCCCGTCATCAGGCCGTTGTCTCATAAAATCCATGGCAATGCGACAAAACGCGGGCGAATATAACAATGGCCTTCCACTTATGTCAAGCAATCCAGGGTGCTACAGAAGGACCTCTCCAATCTGTGATTCATCATGCCATGGCCCTATTCCTGCCTCATGCTCCTCACTCCCATCAGCTTGCTCATATTCACCCCTGCTAGATATCTATCAAAGCTCATGCCAGAACATCCTCACAGCAAAACACGATATTTCGGCCAGTTAGGGACATCGACAATCCCGGAAATCTCGAAGGTTCGAGGAAGTGGCGCCATTACGCCTCAGTGCTTGCTGAGCCGCCCCATCCCGTGATGTCACCCAACAACTCTTGTCACAACCAGCCGAGACCATGGCCACCGAATTTGGAGCATGCTTGGATTTCAATGGAGAGATAGCACCAACACGAGTGAGGAAGAAACCGTGCTGCACCGGATAGACGATGCTAGCAGGTTGCGGAAAAACTACGTCGGCACGCTAAAATTCTAGGATCCACATGTGTGGCACAACAGCAGAACACTCACGCAGGATGCTCAAAAAGGCGACCTTCTCACCCGCCCAACCCTGGCGCGCCAAGACGCGCCTCGTCCCAAGCAAGGCCGCAGGCGAGTCGAAACCGGAGGAGGTACCGACCGCACTCCGTGGGGCCGTCCACCCGTACAATGGATCTTGGTGAACGGAAAAACCCCTCCAGCACTTCCGACCTCCGAGAATCTCAATCGGTACGTTGAAAATTTTGATGAGTCGAGGACGACGCTGGCGGACTTTTTCAGCATCCTGCTATAGAGCGATCAGCGCTTGATGACGACATCGCGCGCGACCTTGCCGCTCGGACCAAAAGGCTTTTGCGGTTTGCCGTTGAGCGCAGCCTTGACGCCGCCAGCGTTCCCAAGCGTCAAGACAAACTGGTCCTGGCCCTTCCAACTCGCCTTTTCTCCTGGCCTGAGCAAGGCCTCTTGTGGACTACCGCCATCGATTTGCACGACAACCCAGCTCAGCTCTGTCGCTTCAAGATCGAGCGCTAGCTGCCCCTCCGGCGCTCCAGACGCTTCGAGTGAAATTCCTCCCAACGGCCCATCACTCCCCAACGACGAAGGGGTCGGAGCTGCTAGTTCCGGCACAACTGCAACTGCCGTTGTTGGGACAGTTGCCTGCTCAGCGTTATTTCCTTCGCCTGTCTTGGCCGGCACGGCAAGAGACTCGCCCGGTTTGGCCTTAGGAGGGGGCGGCGCGGTCGGCTGAGCCGCAGGGGCCGGAGGAGCCAGCGGAGTCGCCTCAGCCTGCTTGCTCGGCGGTGTGTCTTGAGATTCTGAACTCGGTGGGGCGACCCGTTTGGATGTGGAAGGTGGAACGTCTGAGCTCGATCGACGGACCAGGAGCGACGATTGTTCCCGGCTCAAGAGGAAGATGAGCGTCAGAATCGCAATCCCGATCGCAATTGCGACAGCCTTTCGATTGGATTGGCGCTTCCGCTCCTCTTCTGCCTGTTTGACTTTCAACCGTTCCCGCTCACCCTGTTTGTCGTAATAGGCGCCGGCCGATTGAGTGAATCGGTGGATCGCATCGTCTTCATCGAGTCCGAGAGATCGGGCATAGGACCGGACAAAGCCCCGCGCAAACACTTGATCAGGAAGCTTGGCGAAGTTCCCATCCTCCAGCGCCTTCACGAAATCAGTTCGAATTCGCGTTTTGGACGCAACCTCGTCGATGGTGAGACCCTTGGTCTCTCGCACCTGCTTGAAAAATTCGCCGATCGATTCCATAGCTGTCTCTCTAAGGCTTGAGCCTGGTCAGCAATTCCTTCGCGGCGGCGGCGTACTCGCCGCCCTTATCAAAGGTCATCACTTTGGTCAGCGTTTCCCTCGAGCGCCGTTCGAACCCCAGCTTGTAATACGTCCGCCCCAATTCCAAGTGTAACAAAGCCGGGGGGACGTTGGGGGGATTGACCACTAAGGCATCCTCAAAGGCATCCATCGCGCCTTGGTAGTCATTCTCGTGAGCCAGTGCCTGACCGAGATGGAATCGTGCCAAGTCAGGCGTGGCATACAAGGGATTGGTCAGCGCTTGACGAAAGGCGGCGATTGCCTCCGTCCACCGTCCCTCCCTCTCCAAGACTTGACCCAAATAGGTGTACGCTTCCGAGTAATTCTCATCAAGCTTTGTTGCGGCGAGAAATTCTTCCTCGGCTTGAGGCAATTTACCCTGTAGCGCCAGAATATGGCCGAGTCCGTATCGTGCTTCTTTGTTGTTCGGATTGGTCTGTACGGCTTTCTGGAACGACACAAACGCCTTCTGCTGATCGCGATCTAGAGTTGCAACACCCTCCTGGTAATACCCTTTTGACTTCTGGAGGGACTCTTCCGATGTGGCACAGCCAGGCAACCATCCGATCACGAGGGCCAACACCAGCAATGGGCATGCGGATGGTCGAACAATCGAAGCGGCAAAGGAGCTCTGCATCAAGAAATATCCTCGAAATGAGTCAACTGTTTAAAGGCTCGGAACCGTTCTTGAATCTCTTTGTAGTCCAGGATTCGCAAACGGTCAAGACTAAAGGATTCTACAGCAAAGGACGCCATAACACTTCCAAAGATAATCGCTTGCTTGAAGGCTTCGACCGAACGATTGCCGGTCGCCGTCAGATAGCCCAGAAACCCTCCGGCGAAGGTGTCCCCCGCGCCGGTTGGGTCGCGTACGTCTTCGAGTGGAAAGGCCGGAGCCCCGAACACTTGCTTCCTGTTGAACATTAAGACCCCATACTCTCCACGCTTGATGATGAGATGCTTGGGCCCGCGCGCGAGCACTTTTTGTGCGACCTTCACCAGATTCGAATCTTCGCCGAGCGCCCGGGCTTCGCCATCATTAATGATCAGAATATCGACCTGCTCCAAGACACGCCACAACGCGTCCCGCTTGCCATTGATCCAGAAGTTCATGGTATCGCATGCGACCAACGGCGGGCGCGGAAGCTTCTGCAACACATCCAACTGAAGTTCCGGATCGATATTGCCCAAGAACAGGAGATCGGGGGATCGATAGGCATCGGGAATCTTCGGCCGAAAGGTTTCGAATACGTTAAGTTTTGTATCGAGCGTGCGCGCCTCGTTGAGCTGATGGGTGTACTCCCCTTTCCATCGAAACGTCGCCCCAGGCCTCCGCTCCAATCCAGTCAAGTCGACGCCACGACTTTTGAGAAAGGCGAGGTGTTGGGGAGGGAAATCTTCCCCCACCACAGCAATGAGATCCACGCTGGTAAAATAGCTGGCTGCGGTTGAAAAGAACGTCGCCGAACCTCCCAGGACCTCACTGACTTCTCCAAACGGCGTTTTCACCGTATCGAGCGCGACCGATCCGACCACGAGCAACTTCCCCATAACTCACCGAGCCCCTTTCTTTTCCGGAACGACTCGATCCATCAACAACGCCAGTTTCCGTCGGAGCGAGGTAGGCATCCGATCCGGCGCCGTAATGACGGCATTCTGCAATGCGCGCTGGCATGTGCATGCCTTGCCGTCGGCCGCCACGGGGATCGCTGTTCGCAACAACCGCTTAGCCAGCGAGACATTTTGACGGAGCGTGGCCAAGATCGACTCGACGGTGACGGCCTCTTCCGTCTCATGCCAGCAATCATAGTCGGTTGCCAATGCCACAGTGGCATAACAGAGTTCTGCCTCACGCGCGAGCTTGGCCTCAGGAAGATTCGTCATCCCGATCACGCTCACACCCCACTGGCGATACAGCCGGGATTCCCCTTTGGTCGAAAACTGCGGGCCTTCGATGCAGAGATAGACACCGCCCTGATGGACCGTGGCCCCGACTGCGCGGGTCGCGTCCAACAATACCGCGCCGAGCGACGGACAAACCGGATCGCCGAACGCCACGTGCGCGACAATCCCTCCCTCAAAAAATGTCGACACCCGCCGCTTGGTGAGATCAATAAACTGGTCTGGCAGCACGACGTCGCCGGGCTTGATCGATTCCTTCATGCTGCCGACCGCGCTGACAGAAATGACTCGCCGAACGCCCAGCGACCTCAATGCAAAGATGTTTGCGCGATAGTTGATTTCGGAGGGATTGATTCGATGCCCCCGTCCATGCCTCGAGAGAAAGGCGATACGAGTCCCGTCCAACTCACCGAGTACCACTGTGTCGGAGGGAGCGCCGAAGGGGGTCTTGACCGAAACCTCCTTGACTCTCCGAAGCCCCTCGATATCGTACAACCCGCTGCCGCCGATGATCCCGATATCTGCACGCGCGATGCTCCCTTGCCGTGCCATCCTGCATCCTCAAAATCGTGTGGTGAGAAATCGATCCGCCTGTCCGATCACTC
>DATIQH010000361.1:0-16307 GCA_035471155.1 Nitrospiraceae bacterium
CGGAGTGTTCACTCAAGATGTGAATAAAATTTTTCATGCCTTTCGGCACCTCGAGGTCGGTGCCGTACTGGCTAACGAAATTCCAACCTTTCGCGCCGACCACATGCCATATGGCGGCGTGAAGGACTCCGGAGTCGGGCGTGAAGGGGTTCGGTCTGCGATCGAAGATATGACCGAGCCGCGCATGTTGGTGTTGAGCCTCAAACCCCCTGCCAGCCCCTAACGGGATGCGGGACTTTCTTCAGAGTCTGCACGCGTAGCACAGTGGGGGAAACACTCCTGTTAGGATGCTCAAAATGGCCGTTCAGCAAGGCCGCAGCCGATGGAAGCACCGGAGGCGTAACTTTTTCACCCGCCCACCCCAAGCTGCCAAGACAGCTTGTCCTCCGCGAGGGCTACGTTGAGGATGCTTTCGAGGCGAGAACGATGCATGGGAGAAGGCGCGTCTTGGCGCGCCGGGGTCGGGCGGGTGAGTTGAGAGACTTTTTCAGCATCCTGTCAGAAAAATTGCCGCAGCATATTGCGAAGCGTTGCCAATCTTGGTACAACAGCGACCCTATGCCTCAATGAGGTTTATCGTGGGCGCGCCTTTCAGCGAACGACGCGCCCGTCACCCAATTGGTCGGACGAACTAAGGAGAAGACACGATGGTACCTACGCAGATGTTTCTGACGCGAGGCGTCGGAGTCCACAAGGAAAAGCTGGCCTCCTTCGAGCAAGCCTTGCGTAGCGCCGGCGTCGCCTATTGCAATCTCGTCACGGTGTCATCGATTCTTCCGCCGAATTGCAAAATTATTCCGCGCGCGCGCGGAGAGAAGTTGTTGAGCCCCGGCGAAATCACGTTCTGTGTGATGGCGCGATCGGAAACGAATGAACGAAATCGTCTGGCCTCTGCATCGATTGGGTTGGCGGTTCCGACTGATCGTCGAACCTACGGGTATCTATCCGAACACCATGCGCATGGCGAAACCGATGAAGAGACGGGTGAGTATACGGAAGACCTGGCAGCACAGATGTTAGCCACGACGCTCGGCGTTGAGTTCGACCCGAACATCGCATGGAAAGAACGAGAACAAGTCTTCAAAATGGCCGGGAAGATCGTTCGGACCCAAAATATCACTCAGTCCGCTATCGGAAAACCGAATCGCTGGACGACAGTGATCGCATTAGCCGTGTTCATTCCGGACGGAAATCTGCCGAAGCGGCGTCGGTAGTTCTGCAGCGTGAGCATACGCCCATGACGCTTCCCGCCGGTTGGGAAGGTATCGATCGAAACTTCCTCGGGCTTGAGGAGCCCTGGTGCCACCCTGACCATGCGGGCGTCTACGTCCTGCCTGCGCCCTACGAGCATACCTCCAGCTATGTGCCGGGCTCCGATCGAGGCCCGGCAGCTATCATCGAAGCATCTCAACAAGTCGAGTTATATGACGAGGCCCTTCGCTGTGAGCCCTATCGAGAATGGGGCGGGGTGGCCACCATGCGCTCGCTCGATCTTGGCGGCAACGTTGATCGGCAGGCGGTGGATGCGATCGACGCATTCGTCGCTCCCCACGTCGGTACCGGGCGGTTTGTTGTCACGTTGACCGGAGAACATACCGGCGCGCTTGGGGCCATCCGAGCCCATGCCCGCCGGTATCCTGATCTGTGCGTGGTGCAGATTGATGCGCATGGTGATTTGAGGAAAGCCTATCAAGGGAACCCCTACAGCCATGCCAGTGTCATGGCTCGAGTGGTCGACGACGGGTTGCCGTTAGTTCAAGTTGGCATTCGTTCCATTTCTCCCGAAGAAATCGAGCGCATTCAGAGCACTGATCGAATAGCGACGTTCTTTGCCTCCGAGATTCTTGACCCGTCCGGCCCTTACGAAGGCAAGGCCTCCCGCTGGGTTCTCGATGTTGTGAAGGCCTGTCGTGGGCCGGTCTATCTGACGTTCGATTGTGACGGGCTCGATGCTTCGCTGGTCCCAGCGCTCGGCACTCCCGAGCCCGGCGGGTTGGGCTGGTACGACACATTGAGTCTCATTACAGCATTGGCCAATGGGCCTGGGATCGTTGGGATGGATATCAGCGAGATCGCCCCCATCGAAGGATTTGTCGCTCCCCAGTTTTGTATCGCCCGATTGATCTACCGTATGCTGGGGCGGATCAAAGCGGGCCGCCGCGTCCACTAAAACAGCTAGCCACCCTGTGACCGACCAGCTTCGAATCAATAAATTTTTCACACAGCATGGCATCTGTTCTCGGCGGGAGGCTGATCGCCTGATCGAGTCCGGCCGCGTGACCATCAATCAGCGGGTGGCCTGCTTGGGAGATCAGGTCGGCCCTGACGATGTCATTGCGCGAGATGGCCAGGTGATTCCTTGGGGAACAGCCTTGCTCTATATTAAGTATTACAAGCCGACGGGCGTGACGACGACCAGCGAATCGCATGTGCCTCGTAATATCATTGCGGAGATCGGTCACCCGGAGCGGATTTTTCCGATTGGCCGCCTCGACAAGGACTCGTCCGGGCTCATCCTGCTTACAAACGACGGGGATATCGTAAATGAGATTCTACGAACCGAGCACGGGCATGAGCGGGAATATGAGGTGTCTGTCGATCGTCCATTCGATCAGACGTTCATAGACCGCATGGCTCAGGGAGTCGTCATTCTCGAGCGCCAGACCAAACCCTGTCGCATTGAACGACTCGGTCTCGCACGGTTCCGCATCATCCTGACAGAGGGACGCAATCGACAGATCAGGCGCATGTGCCAAGTCCTGGGATATCGGGTGATCGGGCTGCATCGTATCAGGATCATGCACATTACGCTCGATGGGTTGGTCTCAGGAACGTGGAAAGTGCTTACCGAAGAGGAACGAGCGCGGCTTTTTCAAGCTGTCGGACGAGAGAGCCGTCCTAATAAATAGCAGGGCAATTCGGAAGCACAGTAAGATGAATGCTATGTTGGGCGTAGCGTGTCAACGGCGGGCGCCATGGTCTCTCCTCTGTGGCACTCATGACGATTCATTGCGAACGGACACCTCCATTGACAACCGTGCCGTAGGAACTCACACTAGCCCGCTCATCGCCCATGGAGCACGATACCCGGTATGGTCACCACCTGGTGGAGCCCTCAAATCAATGCCCTGCTCGGCAGTCTCGTCGTAGCGGCGGGCGCCTGGTTGGCGTGGGACTCGTTCTCACCATGGGAAGTCTTTCTGGTTGCAGGAGGAGTCGCAGGATTTCTCATCTGGCAGGGGCGCACAGTTGGGCTGGTCTGGGCCTGGGCCACCCTATTGCTTGGGCTGGAGAGTCTTGCTTGGCCCATCGTCACAATGGTTCAGATCCGCTCGATCACGGCAGAGCCGACCGATGAGCAAATGGGGACGATGCTCTCAGCTGTTCTGATGGGACTCTTCTCGGCGGTCTTCTGGATCACTTTTTCCTATGGATTCTTCAAGCGAGCCAGTCAGCCCAGCGCTGTCTCATCGATGGAGGCAACAGAGAATCATCCACCCGTATCACAATCAGAACGTCCCCATAAGAAAAAGTAGCACCTACCACATCTCGATCGGATCGACGTCGACATCAAACTTGATGGTCCGGCGTTGATGCGTCCGTTCCATCTCTTTGACTGTGATCCGGACAGCTTCGAGTCCCGCTTCCCGTTCGGACGATTTCACGAGAATTTGCCACCGATACCGTCCCCGGAGTTTCGGTACCGGAGAGGGAACAGGCCCCAGAACAGTGAAACGATCGGGTCTCCCGATCGATGGAGTCGTCGAGAGGGCCTTTGGAGTGCAGGCGGTGAGACGATCCACCCAGGTCTTGGCAGCGTCGTGAACCATTTTCTCGTTGGTTCCAGATACAAGGAGCGCAATCAGATGAATCATGGGCGGATAACCCAATGCGGCTCGATGAGATAACTCTTCCGATATGAAGACGGATTCGTCGTTCTGGGCCACAGCCCGAATCGCATGGTGAGATGACAGATACGTTTGCACGATAACCTGGCCGCCAGCTTCTGCCGGATCAGCGAGACCGACCGCGTCAAGGAGCGTGTGATAGGTACGTTCGGCGGATCGGAAATCCGGCACGCTGAGTCCTGCGTCCGCCTGCACAATCCCAACGAGGCCCATTGTCGGGAGAGGCCCCCGGCGGAGCAGCAATTGTGTCCCGACGATGATATCCCACTTCCCCTGTTCAACCCTCTGCCAGAGGGTCTCGGCCTGCGCCGGCCGCCGCATGGTATCTCCATCGAGCCGAATCACTGTTGCGTGAGGAAACAACCGCTTCGTATCCTCTTCCACCCGCTCCGTGCCCTCTCCAATCAACTGCATGCGAGGACCCGAACAGGAGACGCAGATCTCGGGGAGGGGGGTAACGTTCCCACAGTAGGAACAGAGCAGACGATCCGCCTGCCGAGAGTACATCAGTGCCACACGACAGGTAGGACAGCGGGGAACCTGGCCGCAGTCACGACAGACGAGGGCGCCTGCGTAACCCTTCCGGTTGAGAAACAACAGGACGCCGGCCCGGCGATCGATCGCTTGTCCGATGGCATGAACAAGTGGCTGGCTTAGCACCGTGCCACGGCTATGGTCCCGTAAATCAACAACCTGTACGTTCGCTCGCGCACGAGACGGCAGGAGGTGATGTACAACGATTCCTCGTTGCTCCACTGCCGCTCTGGTCTCAAGGGAGGGGTGGGCAGAGCCCAGGACCAGCACTGACTGTTCATCCTGCGCTCTTAACCAGGCCACGTCTCGTGCATGGTAGCGTGGTTCTTGTGGTTCTTTGAGCACTGGATCTTCTTCTCCTTCGATCCAAATCGCTCCGATGGCGGTCAATGGAAGAAAAATAGCTGATCGGGTTCCCACGAGCACGCGAACGATCTGCCGATGGATCTGATCCCACATTTCGGCTTTCAGCTGGTCTGAAAGGTCGCTATGGAAGCAGACAGGATAGATGCCCTTCTTCTCATCACGAATCAAGCCGGCAACCCATTGAGCCCGTTCCGCTTCGCCAACAATGATGAGAATCGTCCGTCTACAATCGAGCATTAGGTGAACTGCCTGCTGCAACAGCTTCAGTCGATCGGTCCAGGGGGCGTGCACCAGAACGCGAGTGAGTTGTTGCTTTTTCAGCGCGTTGAACAGCGGTTCCGACCAAGACATCGTGGGGTCAGGAATGAGGGGTGCCGTGACGTTAAGCCTGAGTTGATTTGCCGGTCTGGTTAGCTGGGTGAGGGGCACCGTCGAGTTAGGCGGTGGGTCATGAACTTCCACCACCCAACCGCGAACCTTGAGATCGTCTAACAAGTCGTCCAGACCAGGACTGCGGGACGACCGGCGAAGTCCCGAAGGGTTTCTCTCAAGACGTGTGAGAAGTGCCCGTGCTTTCATCGAGCAGGATTTTCGAGTCGCAAGTGTGGCTCGCCCTTGTTCCGTCAGTTCGTAGCGGCTGACCTGCGTCCGAGGTTTAGGCGCCGGAGGCAGCACCAACCTGAGACATTGTCCCCATGGCGCGACATACTGTTCAGCCACTTGCCGTGAGAGCTGGAACAAGTTCGAGGACATATCTGTTGCGGCCCCCTCCGAGAGCAGTGAACGAATCTCCTTGAGGCGTGCTCGATCAAGACCTTGAGGAAGAACGTGGGAGAGGGCGATCACAGCTCCTTGGAGGACCGACCGTCCGAAGGGTACGAGCACTCGATGTCCAATACGCAGTGCGGATCTGAGCGACGAGGGCACAGTGTAGGTGAACGGGCCCGCCAGATGTCGTGGGACAATGACATCAGCGAAGAGGGCCTCTACCTCTATGTATGGGGAGGTTGCTTGTGTCGAAGTCATGCCGCATTGTAGCAGCACGGGAAAAGGGGGAACAACCAGTGTGCGCGTACGAAAAGGCTTTGAAGGGGGCCGAGGAGGGATGACGATACTCGTCATCCCTCCTCACGATACTTGATGGATTTATTGTGAGGGAACGGCAGGAGCAGTGGGTTTCTGATCTGCACTGCCCTGACTCCCTGATGCAGGAATCGTCGTCGAAGCAGGATCCGTAGGAACAGATGAAGGCTCCGCTTTGGAGGAACCGGCTGGAGCCGCTGGGATCGTCTGATCCGCCGCAGGAGCCTGAGCCCCGCTTTCTACTGGACTGAGACGGGACAAGCTGTATCCGGTACTGCTGTTCTCGGCTGGCTTCGCGGCCGGCTCAGACTGCTCTTTGGTTGACTCGGGGGAATAGAGCACAATATCTACACGACGATTCTTCTGCCGCCCCACTTCGGTCGCATTGCCGGCTATTGGCTTCGTATCGCCATAGCCGACCGAAGAGAGCTTCGCCGAGTCGATCTCACCCTTCTCGATCAAGTACCGGAGGACACCTCCAGCCCGAGCTTTCGACAGGTCCCAGTTTGTCTGGTAGATCGACTTCAGCGAAGGACCGATCTCCATGTTATCCGCATGGCCCTCGACTCGAATCAACCGATCGCCGGCAGTGGTCTTGAGATGCGCGATCAGTTCATCGAGAGCTTGATAGCCTTCGGGCGTGATCGCGGCTTCGCCCGATTCAAACCGAAGCTGCTTCATTAAATCACTGAGGCTGATTCGGGTTTCGCCAGCGACATTCTTGACCTGGAATTTGCTCGGAGAAGGCGCCATATCTTGGGCAGGAGAGCCACTCAGCGACTGTAGGGGTGATTGAGAGATCGGCATGGCTTCAGGATCATGACTTTTCACTATGAAGCGATCACCTTTGAGAATGCGCGCGGTCGATCTTGTGATCAGCGCCGTAGCAGTTTTGTCTTCCATCGACAGGATCCTCAGTTCGCCCACAGTCCGCTTAGGAAGATTTCCTCCGGTTCGGACCACCTCCATTCGATCCCCTGGCCTGATTCCGTCTTCTCGCCCTCTGTCCAGATACACGACATTCCGTTGCGCCACAAGATTCATGGTCCCCATGTTGGACTGGAACTCCACAATCCGTCCCTCCACATCACCGGTGGAAGGCTGGCCAGCCACGGCTTCCTCTTCAGCGGGAGGTACAAACTTCATCACCGGATCACCCGGCGATACAGCTCCATACGCCCGTGCGACCTGAACAGTGGTCAGGTCCTTGTCGAGTTGGGTTACCTGAACCACGGCCAGTCGATTGACCAAATAGCCCATGTATAGACCGCTTGTAGGATGGAAGACTTTGCTGGGCCGTCTGTAGATTGTAAAAAGATCTCCGATCGCAACATCGCCGGGATTCTTCAGGCGGAGGTACAGGACATCCCTGGCTCCCAATATCATGTGATCTCCGGTGGTTTGATTATCGCCGGTGATCACATTCACGAACCCATCTTGCGGCGTCGATTGCTGGATGGAGCCGGACGAATAGGCCAATGCGGCTTCTCCGAATCGGATCGAATTGAGATCGTCGATTGCCCAGGCCAGAGGAAGGAGAGGTGTAGCCAAAGTCCAGGCCATAAAAGGGACGACATATTTCATTGAATAGTTAGCCATGGTAGTTGTCCTTCATGATAGGCAAGTGGTACTGTCAGAACCATAGCAAATAGTCCTGCATTGTCAAGAATATTGGGGCCTTGCTCTTCATTGATCCTCTATTCACCGGATGCTATGGTGACCGGTAGAATAATTTTTAAAAGGAGGGAAACATCATGGTGCCTGGCCAGCCTCCGAGCCGGGGCGCTCAACGCCAAGATCGCCCTCGCATCGAGACTCAGATTCACAGACGCAAGAAAGCCAAGGCCTTCTCGGCGCTGGAGCCTGAATGGGATCAAATCGACCAGGTGTCATCCTCCCACCTGCGTATGCCATCAGGCCGCATGTCAACCACTCTGCCAAACAAAACGAAAAACTCCTCTATGAACAAGTAAAAGCCTAGTCATGCCAGACAGGCGCCTAGGACTTTCGGGTCGATCCCACAGGTCTTTTGGACGCTTGCTATCCCTATAATCCAGAGTCTAAAATCCCACCCTCCATACATCTCAAGGCGTTGAAAGGTCAGCCCCATGAGTGGTTCCGAGTTACTTCTTGAGTATCTGACCAGGTACTTTCCGATTCTGTTTTTTGTAGTCATCGCCTTGACGTTCGGCCTGTGGTCGCTGATCATCAGTTATCTGGTCCATCCAAAGTATCCTGAATCGGAGAAGCTCTCTACCTATGAATGTGGATCGGAGCCGTTCTCGGATGCCAGGATGCCCTTCCCGGTTCGATATTACATATTTGCGATGTTGTTCGTGATTTTCGATATCGAAGTCATCTTTCTGTACCCTTGGGCAGTGGTTTTCACCAAGATCGAGTTGATCGGGTTGATTGAAATGCTGATCTTCATCGGATTGTTTTTGGTGGCCTATGTCTATGCGTGGCGGAAGGGAGCCCTGGAATGGGATTGATCCAAATCGGACGTCATGACAAGGACGGCACGCCCGACGTCATCATTACGACAATAGAAAAAGCCGTGAACTGGGGTCGCAAGGGGTCACTCTGGCCCATGACATTTGGCCTGGCCTGCTGCGCGATCGAAATGATCGCCGCAGTGTCGTCACGATATGATATGGACCGCTATGGGGCCGGTGTTTTCCGGGCTTCACCACGCCAGTCCGATCTGATGATCGTGGCCGGTACCGTCTGCCGGCGGATGGCTCCCGTTATCCGAAAATTGTATGATCAGATGCCTGAACCGAAATATGTCATTGCCATGGGGTCTTGCGCAACTTCAGGGAATATCTACGATAGTTATAGCGTCGTCCAAGGTGTTGATCGCTTTGTGCCGGTCGATATCTATGTGCCTGGTTGCCCTCCAACGCCGGAGGCGCTCTTTGACGGCATCCTTAAATTGCAAGAACGAATCATGTTGAAGCCTGTGTTTCTGAAGCAACCGGATCAAGTTAAGCCCATCCTTAAAACTTAGGTCTCGATCGATGTCTTTGCAACAACTGGCCAGCCGAATCCAAGAGAACTATTCCGCCGGCTTCGTCAAAGCCGTCGAATGGCGTGGCGATCTTGCAGTGACGGTGACGAGGGACCGACTCCATGAGGTTGCAGAATTTCTTCATGACGACCCGGCCATGGATTTCGACTACATCGTGCATGTGAGTTCGATCGACTGGCCCGACGACGAAGAACGATTTGAAGTCGTCTACGAAGTTTACTCGATCAGGAAGCGCCACCGCATCCGGCTCAAGACCAGGGTGCCGGAGTCGGACTGTATTGTGGACTCTCTGACGGATATCTGGAAAGGCGCGGATTTTATGGAGCGCGAGGTTTATGACATGATGGGAATCCGCTTCCGGCACCATCCAGATCTCCGCCGGATCCTTCTGCCGGACGATTATACCGAAGGGTATCCATTGCGAAAAGATTTTCCGCTCCGTGGCAAGGGCTGGCGCGACACGTTCGAGTTTCTGGACGAAACGGCTCGGTAGGACGGACGATGGCCTTTGAAGATCAACGAACAACTGTGTACAAGATCGATCCGGCTCACCCGGAAAGCGAGACCCTTCCGACTCTGCGCACGGAGGAGCTCCTGCTCAATATGGGTCCCCAGCACCCCGCCACCCATGGGGTGTTGAAAGTGATCCTCGAATTGGAAGGAGAGCGTCTCGTCAAATCTACGCCTGTGTTGGGATATCTGCACCGCGGGGTGGAGAAGCTTGCGGAGGACGGCACCTATCACCAGTTTATTCCCCATACCGACCGGCTCGACTACGTCTGTGCGATGTACAACAATTTTGCATACTGCCGCGCGGTCGAAAAACTGATGAATATTACCGTGCCGGACCGCGCAGAATACCTGCGCACGATCGTGGCGGAGGTTCAACGGATCATCGGCCATCAGTTTTGGCTCGGCACCCAGGCGCTCGACATCGGAGCCATGACCGTCTTTTTCTATTGCTTCCGTGATCGAGAAATTCTGATGGATTGGTTCGACGAACTCTGCGGTGCGCGCCTCACCACCAGCTGGTAT
This sequence comes from Nitrospiraceae bacterium, assembly GCA_035471155.1. Taxonomy (GTDB): domain Bacteria; phylum Nitrospirota; class Nitrospiria; order Nitrospirales; family Nitrospiraceae; genus Palsa-1315. The sequence continues at coordinate 9,958 of DATIQH010000361.1, forward strand.
CGCATCGGCGGCGTAGAGCGAGACTTCACCGTCTCGCTACTCGATAAACTGAGGCAATTCCTGGACTATTTTCCGCCAAAAATCGACGAGTACAAGGTCTTTCTGGAGACGAATAGGATTTGGGTCGGGCGAACCAAGGGAGTGGCCATCATCTCGGCGGAAGACGCCGTGAGTTTCGGCCTGAGCGGGCCGACGCTCCGCGGCTCCGGCGTCGACTACGATCTCCGTAAAGACCAGCCCTATTCGGCCTATCCCAAATGCGAATTCAGTGTGCCGCTTGGCAAGAACGGCGACACCTACGATCGGTACTGGATCCGTGTTCAGGAACTTTATGAGAGCGTGAAAATTATCCGTCAATGCCTGGAGCAGATGCAGGACGGCCCGATTATGGCCGATGTGCCCAGCGTCACATTGCCGCCGAAGCAACGGGTCTTTACGAATCTAGAATCCATGATCCAGCAGTTCAAGCTCTTTTCGCAGGGCTTCGACGCCCCTCCGGGAGAAATCTATTGCGGAACCGAGGCGCACAAAGGAGAGCTGGGGTTCTACATCGTGAGTACGGGCGGTGGGAAACCGTACCGATTGAAAATTCGCGCCCCCTCCTTTATTCACATGGGCGCATTCGACCATATGTCCAGAGGCTACATGATTGCCGACGCGGTCACGATCTTCGGGACCTACGACATCGTGATGGGAGAGTGCGATCGCTGAGAAGTGCTGGGTGATGAGTGCTGAGCATGTAGATGGAGCGAGTCCCCTGAGAACTCAGCACTCGGGACTCAGCACCGGGGAAAAATTATGGGACTGAAGCCGGCAACCAATCCTGACGTAGAAGCAGCGACGATCGAACTATCGATCGATGGAAAGTCCGTGACGGCAAAGAGCGGGGTCTCACTCTACGACGTGATTTCGAGCACGGGCAAGATCATCCCGGCCATGTGCTACCACTATACCTTCGACCCCTTCGGCTCCTGCGGCATGTGTTTAGTTATGCAGGAAGGCAAGAAAGCGCCTGTCCGCTCCTGCACCGCGAAAGCGGCGGCTGGCATGATCATCAAAACCGACGGGGACGAACTCTTCCAAGCCCGTAAGAAAGCAGTGGAAAAACACCTCTCGGTCCATCCACTCGACTGTCCGGTCTGCGACGCCGATGGCTATTGCGAACTGCAAGACATGGCTTTTCAGCACGGCGTCACGAACCTGACGAACGCAAAACAGAAATTCATTCCGGAAGATACGCGCAGCCCGGTGCTCGACTTCAATATGAACCGCTGCATCGCCTGCGCGGAATGCATCAATGTCTGTAAAGATGTGTTGATGATCGACGCGCTGCAGTTCATGAAGAAGGGCGGATTCAATCAAGTGGTGCCGAAGGGAGATCTCGCACTGTCCTGCGAATTCTGTGGAGACTGTCTTGCGGTCTGTCCAGTCGGGGCCATCACAAACAAGTTCTCCAAATATTTGTATAAGCCGTGGCAGATGAAGAAAACCACGACGACCTGCAACTACTGCGGGGATGGCTGCCAGATGTACCTTGAGACCAAGGACATTGAAGTCGTCCGCGTGACTTCGCCTCTATCCTGGAAGAACAAATGGGGCGACCGGACTGAGACGGCCAAGGGGCATGGCGGGCTCTGTGTGCGGGGACGGTTCGGGTTCGAGTACATCGACAGCACGGCACGTCTGAAGCAACCACTCCTTCGCAAGGGCAATCAGCTTGTCGAAACCCCCTGGCTTGAGACTATGCACCAGGTGGTGGACCGGTTCTCCGAAATCCGACGAAAGAACGGACCAGATGCGATTGCCGGACTGATCACCGCCCGCTGCACCAACGAAGAGCTGTATCTCTTCCAGAAACTCATGCGCGCAGGGTTCGGAACCAACCATCTCGACAGCAGCGCGCGCTATGGGCACCTCAACTTCATCCATGCTTCCCAGCACGCCTTGGGAATTGGACGGAGCCCGAACGACTGGGAAGATCTGACCAAAGCCAAAGCCGTCATACTCATCGGCTCCAACATCACGGAGACCAACCCGCTTACGGCTGTGCGCATCAAAGAAGCGATTCGTGTCTATAAAGCGCAAGTCGTCGTCATCGATTCCGCTGTCACGAACATCGCCAAGCTTGCATCCCACCCCGTTCTGATCAAACCGGGAACGGAAGGGCTCGTGATCGACGGACTGGTGAAGGCCGCTCTGGAAATGGATTTGATCGACGAAGACAGGATCAAGAAACATCCACAGGCGTTCGAGGCCCTCAAGGCCGCTGTGGCTCGTGTTTCATTGGAGCAGGTGGCTGTCCAGACCGGCATGTCTGTCGAGTCGTTGAAAGAGACTGCGGCGATCTTTGCGGAGGCGCCCCGTTCCATCATCCTCTGCGCGGAAGGCATCGTCCGCCAGCCGGACGGGTATCGGAACGTCTTAAAACTGATCGACCTCGCCTGGGTCACAGGCAAGCTGGGCCAACCTGGCTGCGGGGTGAATACGGTGACGGAAGAGCCGAACGAGCAGGGCGCGGTCGATATGGGCGCCGCGCCGGAATTTCTTCCCGGCCAAGCCTCGTTCAATGATCAGGCGGCTCGCGATCGCTATGCCAAAGCCTGGGACGTCACGCTCCCAGCCGCCGGTTCAGGCGCGAACCTCGTCGAGATTCTCAAGCGCTGCAGGAGTGGTCAGATTCGCGCCCTCTATGTCATAGGGGAAAACCCGCTCGCTACGTTACCCGCATCGATGGAAGTCCGCGCCGCGCTGGATCGACTGGAGCTGCTCGTCGTTCAGGATCCGTTCCTGACGGACACGGCTCGGATGGCGCATGCGGTGCTGCCGGCTTGTACCTCTGCGGAAAAGGACGGCACCTTCACCAACCTCGAAGGCCGAGTGCTGCGCACCCGTGAGGCCATCGATCCAATCGGAGAAAGTCTGCCGGACTGGCACATCATGACGGCACTGGCCAACGCGATTGGCTGTCAATGGGAATACCAGTCCTCGAACGACATTCAAGCCGAGATTATGAAATTGCTGCCCGGGTATTACAACCTCGGACAACCGCGCAAGGTTGTGCCGACGATAGACCGCTATCTTTCCAACGGTTATGCCGCCGATGTGGCGGCGCGCTATCGAGCTGCGGCTCCGTCCGACTCCAAGAGCCAGCGGCCGTTCTCGTTACTGATGGGACAAGTTCTGTATCATTCCGGCAAAATGTCCACGAACGCCCCCGGACTCATCACCATTGCCCCCAATACCGGCCGGCTTCGAATGAACCCTCAAGACATGGAACAGCTTGCAGTGGGCGAGGGGTCGATGGTGCGCCTGACGTCGGACTTCGGTTCCATGCAATTGGCGGTGCAGCCGGATCAATCCATTGCTCCGCAGACCTGCTTCTTCCCGGAACATTTTAATGAGCCGCCGGTGAAGGATTTGATGTCGGTTCAGGTTGATCCGACGACGGGAGTTCCCTCGTTCAAGCGAACCCGTGTGACGATCGTGAAGGCATAAGAAGGAACAGGAAACACACATGCGTGTTGCCGCGCTGACAAAACAAATCCTCCAGGCCGCCCTCTTCTATGAGATCTGGGATGCCATGAAGGTCACGTTCAAGCACATGTTCCATAAGCCCATCACGTTCCAGTATCCGCGGGAGCAGCGGACCATTCCCGACACTCATCGGGGGGCGCTCGCGCTCTTACGTTACGACGATCACCAGGAACGCTGTGTCGGCTGCGATCTCTGCGAAGCCGCTTGCCCGTCTCGCTGTATCAAGGTCATCAGCTTGGAAGATCCGGATCGTCCGCTACAGCGGTTCGCCAGCGAGTTTTATATCGACATTACAAAATGTGTCTTTTGCGGCTACTGTGTGGAGGCCTGTCCCGTCAATGCCCTGGCGATGACGAAGATGTACGAGTTCTCGACTCATGATAAGCGCACCTTGCTGTTCGACAAGAAGCGGCTGTACGAAATCGGCGAGCGCCATCTCGAGGATGCGAAAAAATATTTGTACGCGCACAATCAGGAAAAGAATGTTGAGGAAAGCCGGGAATATCGGTATTACTTCCCGCAATCGGTAGTCAAACCGACCCAACCGCCACCCAAGCATCTGAGTTAAGCAATCGATGGTTTTAGTCTTTTTTGCTTATTTTGCCCTGGCGAGTATTGCTGCAGGCGTCTTGACTGTCGCCTTGAGGCACCCAGTGCATTGCGGCCTGGCGCTTCTGGCTCTGTTGGTCCATGTCTCCGGACTCTTCATTCTCCTCAACGCTGAGTTTCTCTGGGCCGTACAGATCATCGTCTATGCCGGCGCTATCCTCGTCCTCTACCTCTTCGTCTTAATGCTCATGAACTTGAAGACCGACGACCGGTATCTCCACTCCTCCTACCTGTACTTTTTGGCTCCAGCAGCGATCGGATCATTGTTCGTGCTGGCTCTCCTGGTCCGTTCACCCTTTGGAGGCGCAAAGGGTGATGCCACAACCGCGGCGATACTTCAGAACGGCGATACCCATGCGGTTGGGATCAAGATGTTCAGCGAATATCTGTTGCAGTTCGAAATCGTCGGAGTGTTCCTGCTGGGCGCCGTGATCGGAGCGATCGTCTTGGCAAAAACGCCGAAACCTACAAACCGAGAACGTAAGGTATAAGGGGTTAGGCGTGAAACGGCCAGTGGTAGTAGAAAAGACCAGAGTTCGTGCGTCTCACATCTCACGTCTCCGGCTCCACGGGCAACTATGATTCCTCTCAGCGCATATGTCGCCGTCAGCGCTGTGCTCTTTATCACGGGCCTGCTCGGTGTCTTGATCCGACGAAACTTCATCATCGTGCTGATGTCGGTCGAGATTATGCTCAACGCGGCGAATATCAACCTGATTGCCTTTTCCCATTATCTGGAATCCATGGCGGGCCAACTGGTGGCGCTCTTTATCATCGCCATTGCCGCCGGGGAAGCGGCGGTCGGGCTGGCCATCATTATTGTGGTGTTCCGTGGAAAGATCTCCACGAATGTGGACGAGATGAACATCTTAAAGTGGTAACGTGACTGATCTACTCATCAAGCTCATTCCGCTGTTTCCCTTACTGGCCGTCATCCTGAACGGACTCGTCGGCAGGCGGTATTCCCACGATGTCGCGCACCGGCTCGCCTGGGGATCGGTGGGATTGTCGTTTCTCTGCGCTATTGCCGTGTTTGTCGATATCCTACGGACCGGCACGGCCCATGAAGTCATTGCCTATCAATGGATCTTCGGCGGCGACCTCAACATCAACCTCGCCTATCTCGTCGATCCTCTGACGTGCGTCATGCTGCTCGTCGTCACGGGAGTCGGGTTGCTGATCCACATCTACTCCGTCGGCTACATGCATGGAGAAAGCGGATTTACCAGATTTTTCACCTACATGAACCTCTTCATGGTCTCCATGTTGCTCCTCGTCATGGGGAACAACTATGTGGTGCTCTTCATCGGCTGGGAAGGGGTGGGACTCTGTTCGTATCTGTTGATCGGCTACTACTACGACAAGGTTTCCGCCGCCAAGGCCGCCTCGAAAGCCTTTGTCGTGAACCGCATCGGGGACGCGGGCTTCCTGCTGGCTATCTTCCTCATCTTTGTCAATTTCAAGACGCTCGACTACACGAAGGTGTTTGCCCAGGCCGGCCAGCTTTCGCCGGAGATGGCCACTGCGATCGCGCTCTGCCTCCTTGTCGGCGCGGTCGGCAAATCAGCCCAACTCCCTCTCTATACCTGGCTCCCGGATGCGATGGAAGGTCCGACACCGGTCAGCGCCCTCATCCATGCCGCCACGATGGTGACCGCCGGGGTCTACATGATCGTGCGGAACCATGCCATTTTCGATTTGTCACCGACGGCCATGACGATCGTCGGCGTCATCGGGGGACTCACCGCGTTGTTTGCGGCCACTATCGGCCTCGTGCAAACGGATATCAAGCGCGTCTTGGCCTATTCGACGGTGAGCCAGCTTGGGTACATGTTTCTGGGGTGTGGGATCGGGGCTTATACGGCCGCCATCTTCCACCTGATGACCCATGCCTTCTTCAAGGCTCTCTTGTTCCTCACGGCCGGGTCAGTCATTCATGCGCTCTCGGGTGAACAAGACATTCGAAAGATGGGAGGTCTCAGCTCGAAGATCCCCTGGACCCATCGGCTGTTTTTGATCGGCACGATCGCTATTGCGGGCATTCCGCCGCTGGCGGGCTTCTGGAGCAAAGACGAAATCCTCGCCCACGCCTTCACGCATCACCATTATCTGCTCTATGGGCTGGCTGCTCTCGGTGCGTTCTTGACCTCCTTCTATATGTTCCGCCTGATCTATTTGACATTTTATGGCGCCTCTCGCATGGACCA
>DATIQH010000362.1:0-16386 GCA_035471155.1 Nitrospiraceae bacterium
CGTGAGCAATCGCGCGACATCGACTCCTATCAGGACGGCAGGGACCAATCCGAAATAGGAAAGAACCGAGTACCGTCCACCGATGTCCGGTGGGTTAGTAAAGATGCGCCAGAACTGATGTTCTGCTGCCAGCTTCTCCAGCCCGGTGCCGGGATCGGTAATGGCAATAAACTGTGTCCCGCCTTGGTGGCCAGGAGTCCGGTGAACATGTGCCCAAAAGTGGGCAAAGAGGGACATGACTTCGATGGTTCCGCCGGATTTACTGGCGAGGATGAAGAGGCTTCGAGCCGGGTCGATCGCCTGCGTGACCTGTTGAACCCAGCCTGGAACAGTGGAGTCGAGAACCCACAAGCGTGGAAATCCGCGCGATGACCCGAATGTCGTACGAAATACTTCCGGCCCCAAGCTGCTCCCGCCCATCCCGAGCAGGACCACGTCTCGGATACCGCGCTTTTTGGTTGAAGCCGCGAAGGTCCGCAACTCCTCGGTCCGATCTTTCATAAACTCGATGATGGTCAGCCAGCCGAGCCGGTTGGTGATGTCGGTGGGGTCTTGCTTCCAGAGCCGATGGTCGCGGGCCCACAGCCGCTCAACCGCATGGGATGCGTCGAGCCTTGCCTTCCCAGCAGCAACCAGGGATTGCAGGTCCGAGGAAAATGATCGGTCAATCTCAATTGTCATGGCACACCGTCCGTCCATTGTAGATATCGGACGAGAGAAACACAAACATGAGGTCTCATCGAGGGACTTGTGGCTCGGCAGATAAAATGGCGGATGTTCGAGACTGCAGATTAGGAGGGGGATTGCCGTTTCTGAAGAGGGTTAACCGTTGATCCGCCTTGTTGATGACAATTGCCGACGTTCGGTCAATCCGGGACCAGGCGATCGTCTCCCTGGCCATCTGTTGCCACCGGCTGATTCGATTCCGATCGGCATATCGCCCCAATTCGCTGCTCGGTACAGCTCATTCTGTTGCCAAACTCTGGACAGCGCGCTCTGACGCATCGAGAGATCGATCGTACTGCCCCTGTTCATAATGCGCATGGGCTTGCTGTATAAGCAGTTCGATATCTTCGGGTTTCTGTCCCGATGGAAAACGGTTGTCGACGACACTGACTCGCAGAGACATCGTCTGGAGTCGATTCTCGACCAGGGCAATCTTCTCTTCGGCTGAACGGCGGAGCGATTCACGTTCCGCTGTGAGGCGGGCGACTGTGCGGGCCCCTTCTTCTTGCAGTCGGCGAAGGGCTAGTTCTAAATTGTTGGGCTCCCAAGGCCAGCGGATGAGATCCTCCTCGGCCTGGGCTTGAGTTTTTAGTGCGACCCACTGCTGTGAAAACTGGGCATAGTCGGTGGGTGAGAATTCATTGGCCCGTAAATTCATCAAGTCTCGATCAATAATTTCAATCGCTTCGACCACATCTTGTGGCACGGCATTCACACAACCCGAGACGGAGCCGGTGAGCGCCACAGCCCCCCATACCAAGATCGCCCCTGTTTGTCGTGGACAATGACTGGACATATAGCAAATCTACCGTACTTTCCCTGATACGCAGAGCATTTTCCTTTTCTGATCTTGGCCACCCCTGTGACCGTGACCCCCAAAAAAATCACTCCTCTAAGGGCTCCTTAGCCTTTGGCCCAATACTTCTCATTCAATCCACCAGCGATCTCCCAATAAAAAATTGAGGTTAACCGATTGGTGCGCAAGGGTAATGCCAGGAACGACCTTGCGCGAGCCTGTAGAAAACAACAGGATCACAGTAGGATAGCGGCATGAGAGGGCAATCGGTTTATGAAACCTGGGGCGATCTAGTCCATCACAATGACGAAATCGCCTCAACACGAAAGGGTTATCAATGAGTTAGTCGTAAACCATAGGATGTTGCCGGCTGTAGATTCAGTACTATCGGCCGCCTTAAAATTCGATAACCTGACTGCCTGAAATAACCCCCGTTCATCTGAGCGTCCAGGTGCTTTATTTAACCAAACACAGGAGATCAACCGAAGAACGGTCTTTTTCTACTCCCAAACGTTTTCGGCATACTGTTTAGAGAGAATGGACTGCCCATATCTTTGGTGCCAGACGTTTCAGAAGCGAGCGCTTGCAGTTTGACAGGGTATCAGCCCACCCCTATAATGCCCCGTTGTCATCTGTGGGTATCTAAGGCAAGGAGCGGACGCATGTCGTTTACATCGCAGCAGCCATCGAACCTCAAGAAAAAACGCGAGCATGGATTCCGTAAACGGATGAGCACGAAGAATGGCCGCAAAGTCTTGGCTCGTCGTCGCGCCAAGGGGCGAGCTCGCTTGACAGTATAGACTGAGCGACGCCGACCAGGGCTGCACGAAGGAATCTTGCCCTCCGTTATGTGCCCCAGACGAGGTAGCTCCCATCACAGGATGACAGGATGTGGTCATGGCCGAGTCTGGGAATCCAGGCTCGAAGAGGAAGTCCTGTGCAAGCTGGCCCTCTCCCAGGATGATGGCGATGTCGCAGGGTGGAGGTGGCAGGGATCTGTTCCTAAAAAATAGCCGTGACATTGAATATGCCAAGCAGCATGGTTATCGTATCTCGACCGCTCTTTTTAACGTTGTGATTTGCCGGACGGACATGAATGGAAGCCGGGTCGGTATTGTGGTGGGGAAGCGATTCGGAGGGGCCGTCAGTCGAAATCGAGCAAAGCGCCTGTTTCGGGAGCTCACGCGTCAGTTACGCGGTCAATTGATCCCTGGACATGCCCTGATCGTCTTCCCCAAACGAGATTCGATTGCGCAACCCTTTGCCGTCTTGAAAGAGGTGTGGTTATCGGCGCTTCAGCGCCAACGGTTGCTTCGTATGTATGAGGACTAACGCGCGCCAGTGGTAGCTGATTCTTCTGACCAAGCTACCGGCTTGGATCTCGCCCTTCCTGAGACCAGCCTGCCTGGCTGAGGCTGCCTTCGTTGAGTTTTCGAGGGCCGCGATCAACCGATTAGGGGACTCTTAAGAGCGCGCAACCTTGTCATGCGGGATCTGCTCAAAGTGATCTGTTTCTCTCATTGGAGGAGAGGAATGGATTCTGTGACAGTGCAGTGTAGGAACACCATTGTTTGCATGGTAGTGGCGGTTCATTATGGATAAACGCGTTATCGTTTTTCTGGTCCTCTCGTTAGCCATTATCCTTGGGTTTGACCTATTCATGAGGCAGATGGGCTGGCTTCCAGAACCGCCTCCTGCTCAAGATGGCTCTGCCCAAGCCCCTGCCTCTTCTGAGGGAGAGTCAACCCCCGCCCCCACGGTAGGAACGGGCAGCGGTTCAAGCGTCTCAACCCAATCGGGCACAAAATCTAACACTCCTCCGTCGGGTGTGTCTCCGCCGGCATCGGAACAGACGGTGACGATTGAGACAGGCCTGGTTCGAGTCGAGCTATCGAATCGTGGTGGGGTGATTCGACGTTGGGAACTGAAGCGATACCATACAGATCCTCCGGAACAGAAACCGGTACAACTCGTCTATCAAGGGGGAAAATTCAAAGGCCCTCTATCAATCACCGTCGAAAATGCCGATCTCGATAAGACGATTCGAGAAGGCCTCTATAACATTGAGAAAGATTTTACGAGTCTCGATGCCGCTCATCCTGTCGGGCATGTCACGATGCAGTTCCATGATTCTGCGGCTCATCTCAGCGTGGAGAAACGCCTGACGTTCCACCACGATAGTTATATGGTGGATGTGGCATTCGCCATCGAGGGAGTGACCGAGTCCTATGACATCGGATTAGGGACGAATTTCGGTATCGTGGAGTGGGGCGATGGATTCATCGGTCTGATCGGATCAGCCTCGCAGGTCGACAACAAGATAGAAAAAGAGACACCGGAGAAAGGACTTGAGCGGAAGGGGGAAGTTCAGTGGGTTGCTTTGCAGGACAAGTACTTTCTTTCGGTGTTGATCCCGAAGGCGGGTACGGCCGCTCTTGCCAAAACTGAAGACCCCAAAATTGTGTCGGCCGGAGTACGGATGGCCGCATCGGGAGCGGCATCCTCGGTTGCGCTCCAGCTGTATGCCGGTCCCAAGGAATACGACACGCTCCGCTCCCTGAACGTGGGTCTGGAAGACATGATCGATTTCGGATGGTTCATCTTCGGCAGTTGGACTATTGTGAAATCGGTCGCCAAGCCGATCTTTTATATCCTGCGATTCATCCATGAATATGTTGGTAACTACGGGGTCACCATTGTCTTGTTGACGTGCATGATCAAGATCTTATTTGTGCCGTTGCAGTACAAGAGCTACAAGTCGATGAAAATGATGCGGTTGATTCAACCCAAGATCAAAGAGGTCCAGGAAAAATACAAAGGAGACCGTGATCGTCTGAACAAAGAGCTCATGAAGCTGTATCGGGAGCAGAAGGTGAATCCCCTGGGTGGCTTTCTTCCGATGTTCTTGCAGATGCCGGTCTTTGTAGCCCTGTTCAATGTTCTCTATATGACGATCGATTTGCGCCAGGCTCCTTTTATGCTCTGGGTGCACGATTTATCGCAACAGGACCCCTTCTAGGTGTTGCCGGTACTCATGGGGATATCGATGTTCATTCAACAGAAGATCACACCCACCACGATGGATCCGACGCAGGCGAAGATGATGTTGATCCTCCCGATCGGCTTAACATTTCTGTTCGTCAATTTTCCTGCGGGCCTGGTGTTGTATTGGTTGACGAACAATGTCCTGACCATCACTCAGCAATTAGTGACGGATCGTTTTCTATTGCACGACAAAGCCCTCGCCGCGATGGGGACTGCACAAAGCGGCAGCACGAGTGCATAGGCGCTTCGCAGTTATGTTCCCGTAGTGAAAGAGTCGTCATGTATGGAGCACTCGAAGACACGATCTGTGCCATTGCCACGCCGATCGGTGAAGGCGGCATTGGGATCGTTCGTCTGAGTGGCTCTCAGGCGCTCGTTGTCGCTTCCAGGGTTGTTCGGTTGCGGTCTGGGCGTCCCCTATCATCTATTTCTTCACATATGCTGCATCTGGCTGATCTTGTGATTCCTGCATCGGACAGGCAGGACAAGATCAAAACCAGTGATAATCGTCTGCCTGTGACGGCGCTGCTCGACGAAGCGCTCGTGGTCTATATGAAAGCGCCACGGTCGTTTACGGCGGAGGACGTCGTGGAGATTCAGTCTCATGGCGGGGCATTCGTACTTGGGATGATTTGCAGGGTCTGCGTTGAGTCCGGTGCACGGATGGCGGAACCGGGAGAGTTTACGAAGCGGGCCTTTCTCAACGGACGATTAGATCTCTCCCAGGCTGAAGCGGTGCTCGATACGATCAGGGCCACATCGTCCGCCGGATTGAATGTCGCTCAACGTCACCTGCGAGGCGATCTCACTCGCGAAGTCGAACAGGCTCGAGCCTCTCTCCTGATCGTGTTGGCCCAGGTGGAGGCAGGGATTGATTTTGTGGACGAAGATATTTCTTTTCTTCAACGTGACGAGCTGGTGCGCATTGTGAGGGATGCTTGTGCGGTGGTTCAGAAACTCGAGGCGACGGCGCAGGAGGGGCGGATGCTACGGGACGGCGCGCACGTGGTGATCCTTGGCCGCCCGAATGTCGGCAAATCCAGTTTGTTAAACCGTCTTCTGCGAGAAGAGCGGGCGATTGTCACAGCCACTCCAGGGACGACGAGGGATGTGATCGAGGAATCCATCGATCTTGACGGGGTGACGATTCGTTTGGTTGATACAGCAGGAGTGCGGGAAACTGACGATCTTATCGAGCAGGAAGGGATTAAGCGAACCCGTCTCGCGCAGGGTGAGGCGGACTTCTTACTGGTGGTCGTAGATGGGAGCGTGCCTCTCGCGAGCGACGACCGAGAACTCTTACTTGCGGTCAAGGACCGCAAGCATATGGTGCTGCTGAACAAAGCGGATCTTGCCGTCACGGTAGAGACAGATGCCGCGCTTGCGTGCCACGCTTCATACAGCATTTCTGCCAAAACGGGGATGGGAGTTGAGAGGTTGAAGTCGGTTCTTCGCGCTCAGCTGTTGTCCGGGGGTTATGAGGCACCAGAGAGCGTCACGGTCACGAACGTGCGACATCGTGACGCGTTGCGGCGAGCCGGTGAATCATTGAGCCAGGCCCTTGCGTCCGTACAGAGTGGGATGGCTGGAGAGCTGGTCTCGATTGATGTGCGCGCTGCAGCTGACGCGCTTGGAGAAATTACCGGCGTCATTACGACAGACGAGATTCTCGGTCGGATTTTTTCCGAATTCTGTATTGGGAAATAAGCACAGGTTGAACGTGGGACAGACCGTCGACGTCATCGTGGTGGGCGGAGGTCATGCCGGCTGTGAGGCCGCCTTGGCCGCGGCGCGCATGGGTGCGCGAACCATGCTGCTGACGATGGATCGCGATCGTATCGCACAGATGTCGTGCAACCCGGCGATCGGGGGAATTGCCAAAGGTCATCTGGTCAAAGAAATCGATGCGCTGGGTGGTGAGATGGCACGGAATACCGATCAAGCCGGCATCCAGTTCCGCTTCATCAATACGAGCAAAGGTCCGGCGGTGCGAGCTCTCCGCGTTCAATGCGACAAGAAGCTGTATCGCGAAGCCATGCGGAACACACTGACCCGGCAGGCAGGGCTGACGATCGGCGAGGGAACGGTTGATCGCCTGCTGGCGCATGACGGCGCAGTTGCTGGCGTGATAACCGACCGCGGCGATCACATACAGGCGAAGGCCGTTATTCTGACATCAGGTACATTTCTTAAGGGACTTATCCATATCGGATTGAATCGTTTTCCTGCGGGGCGAGCGGGAGAGTCGTCCGCCGAGCACCTGTCCGATTGTATGCGCGATCTCGGATTCGAAGTGGGCCGGCTCAAGACCGGCACGCCTCCTCGCTTGGATGGGACGACCATCGATTTTTCCGTGATGGCATTGCAGCCGGGCGATGATCCGCCGCCGCCGTTTTCGTATCGGACCAGCCGGATTGAGAACCGGCAGCTTCCCTGTCATTTGACCCATACCAGTCGCGCAACACACGAGTTGATACAAGGCAACCTGGATCGATCTCCGCTCTACAGCGGCATCATAGAGTCGGTAGGCCCCCGGTATTGTCCCTCCATCGAGGATAAGGTCGTACGATTTGCCGATAAAGAGCGGCACCAGATCTTCATCGAACCGGAGGGGTTGGACAGCCGTGAGTTTTATCCCAATGGGATCTCCACAAGTCTACCGGTCGATGTACAGGCCGCGATGCTGAAAACGATTCCAGGCCTAGAGCAAGCCACTATGCTTAAGCCGGGATACGCAATCGAGTATGACTACTTTCCCCCAAGGCAATTACACCAGACTCTGGAGACAAAGCTGCTGGACGGCCTCTACCACGCAGGACAGATCAATGGAACCTCTGGATATGAAGAGGCAGCGGCTCAGGGTCTCATGGCTGGGATCAATGCCGTTCTAAAGATTCGAGGGGAATCGCCATTGGTACTCGACAGATCCCAAGCCTATATTGGTGTGTTAATCGATGATCTCATTACGAAAGACGCACGTGAACCCTATCGCATGTTTACATCGCGGGCAGAATATCGACTATTGTTACGCCACGGAAATGCCGATCTTCGACTCACTGATAGAGGACGTCAGATTGGGTTAATTGGCGACGAGGTCTATGCCAAGTTTCAATTAAAACAGCGGGCAATCGAATCTGAGCTCGTCCGACTCGAAGAGCTTCGACCAAAACTCACTAAATCTGTTCGTGAACGCCTCGTCACGGTTCAGATTAATGAGATCTCTGGGTCCTGTACCGTAGCTCAACTGTTACGTCGCCAGGGCACGAGCTATACGACACTGTTAGAAGCACTTGGGGTTAATGCGTTGCAAGACATTGAAACTACTGATGAAATAGATCTACAAATCAAATATTCTGGTTATATTAAACGCCAACTTCAACAGATAGGCCGATTCAAAAAGCTTGAAATGAAACCTATACCTATAGCCTTCAATTACGATAAGACTCCAGGTTTTTCACGCGAAGTTCGAGAGAAGTTAAAAATGGTTCGCCCTGCCTCTATCGGTCAGGCATCAAGAATTTCAGGGGTCACACCAGCGGCAATTTCATTACTCTTGGTGGCGCTCGAAAAGTCCAGGGGAGAATCTGGCCAAAATAATATCCAATACATTTGATCCCTGCCTCGACAAACAAAAATGCCGAGATTTTTACCATCCACCCCAGAATGTCTTGACCTCATCTGCTTATTCACGTAATTGTTCCACGTGGAACATGAACAGGAATTATGCGAATTTATGATTAGCTCTGCGGGGGAGCTTGGTCTGACAGTCGATAAAACCCATGCAGAACAGTTTATACAATATCTCGCTCATCTGATTAAGTGGAATAAGACGATCAACCTCACGGCGATCATTGACCCCAAAGAAATCATCATAAAACACTTCGTTGACTCACTCGTTGCGCTTACCGCGACAAGTTTTCCACAGAATAGTGTGGTGCTTGATGTGGGACCCGGAGGGGGATTTCCCAGCATCCCCATTAAAATCGTAAGATCCGATATTCAGCTGATTCTCGTAGAGCCGGTTCAGAAAAAATGCTCCTTTCTCAATTCAGTGATAGGGCTGCTACGGCTTCATGAAGTGTCTATGTTTCATGGCACCATCGAACAATACGCCAAACAGTCACTGCATCACGCTATTGACACGGTTGTAATAAGGGCATTGAAGTATGAAGAAATAAAAAATTATTTACCTGCATTTCTGAAGTCAAAAGGAAAAGTCGTCTTGTATCGAACATCGCCTATCCAAAAACATGAAATCGGAGAGGAGTTTCATGTATTAAATGAAACATCCGTTACGCTGCCGCAGAGATCAGGCGAGAGAGTTGTCACAGTTATTGAGGCAAATAATTAATAAGTATAATCAATCTGATACAGCTAAGTTCCACGTGGAACATTACTGACAAACGTGGAAAAGACTGCCTGCAACGCAGTGCTCATTATGGCCAAGATTATAGCGGTCGCAAATCAGAAGGGTGGCGTAGGAAAGACGACAACGGCTGTGAACCTTGCTGCTGGAGTTGCGCTCCTGGGCAAGCGAGTGTTGCTTGTGGATATGGATCCACAAGGGAATGCGACAAGCGGATTAGGGATCGATCCTCGGTCTCTACAGACGACTGTGTACAACTGTCTAATTAATTATGTGAAATTTCATGATGCCGTAAAACTCACAGAGGTGAACGGTCTGTCACTTTTGCCGGCAAATGCTGACTTGTCAGGAGCAGAAATAGAATTGGTAAATGTTGAGGAGCGGGAAAAATTGCTTCAGCATTTCTTGCGAGATGTGAATCAACTATTCGATATTATCATTCTCGATTGCCCGCCTACATTGGGAATTCTGACAGTAAATGCGCTTGTTGCGGCGCAAAGTATTTTAGTCCCCGTTCAATGTGAGTACTATGCCATGGAAGGATTAAGCCGATTAGTCGGAAATATCGATCGGATTCGTCAATCCTTCAATCCTGAACTCAAGTTGGAAGGGATTGTCTTGACAATGTTTGATGCGCGGAATACCTTGGCGCGTCAAGTTGTTGAACAAGTTCGCGATCACTTCAAAGACGTTGTCTACAGTACGGTGATCCCCCGCAATGTGGCACTCGCCGAAGCTCCAAGCTATGGACGCCCAGCCATGTTATACAACGTCTCATCCGCAGGGTCGCAAGCTTATTTGTCTTTAGCCAAGGAGTTTTTGAATCATGGAAAAGAAAGCGCTCGGTAGAGGACTCGATGCACTGCTGCCCGCCATTAGGCCCCCAGCGACACCGGAATCAACAGAGGTTCAGCATCTGAAGGTCGGCTCCATCGTGCCAAATCGGTATCAACCGAGACAGACATTTTCTCCTCAGGAACTGAATGAGCTCGCGGACTCACTCAAGCAGAGCGGATTGCTGCAACCAATTTTAGTGCGACGAAAAGGCGATGGGATATTTGAACTCATTTCCGGTGAACGGCGTTGGCGTGCGGCAAAAGAGGCAGGGTTGGAAACAATTCAAGCCGTCATCCGAAATTGCGGAGATGAAGAATCTGTTGTCCTCGCGCTTGTAGAAAATCTTCAACGAGAAGACCTCAATCCTATGGAAATGTCTCGAGCCTACTATCGGATGATGAACGAATTTGGACTTCCTCAGGACATAATTGCGCGACGAGTCGGTTGTGAAAGATCGTCGATCGCCAATATTGTGCGTCTGATACAGCTCCCTTCTGAAATTCAACAGCTGATCGAATCGAACCAGCTCTCCTTGGGGCATGCCAAAGTAATCCTCAGCCTTCCAGGTCAGAACGAACAGTTGAAAATTGCCCAGCTTGTGGTCTCGAAAGCCTTGTCGGTGAGAGAGACGGAAAAAATTGTCGGATCCTTATTGACGGGAAAGAAGCGAGTGGCAAAGGAATTACGGCGAACACCCTGGTCTGATGTTGAAGAGCGATTACAAAAACGGCTAGGCACGAAAGTGATGATCCAAAAAGGGAAACGTGGCGGAAAAATCGTTATTCATTACTTCTCTCCTCCTGAGCTCGACGGGATTCTCGAGACACTTCTGAATTAGTTCACAAATTAGTCTGTGTCGTACAATTCACGAGATAAAGAGGCACACTTGTTGCTTCTACGTATTCGTGACCATGCTCCTTCTGACCGAATATTTTCCATACAGCATCACGACTGCGATGGAACAGAAGGGAGAGGTTATCGACGCGAGGAGGTACAGCAATGTGGGGACAGGAAAAAAAAGAAGAGACAAACTCAAGCGAGCAGGAAGGTGAAAAGGTGACGACAATCGCTGTTAGCGCAATTGCCGACAGAGCTGGGGACATCAGTGCCTTTGTGGGAAAGGGTGTTGAGTTCAAGGGCATTATCTCCTATAGTGGGACGGTCAGGATCGATGGATATCTCGACGGAGAAATTCATACTGACGGCATGCTGCTCGTAGGCGAAGACGCCATCATCCAGGCAAAAATTACCGCAGGAACGATTGTGTCTAACGGCAAGATCACCGGGGAGGTCGTTGCCAAAGAATGCGTCAAGCTCAAAGCCCCGGCTGTAATGAACGGGAGCGTCAAGACGCCGGTCCTTTCAATGGAAGACGGGGTGCTGTTCAACGGTGCACTTGAAATGGCTCACGGCGTGCGCGAGATTCCTCGAGACACCGCCTTGCATCCAGTCGGAATGATCATGCCTCCTGCCATGAAGCGAGCGAACGGTTAGGGGGAAATATTAATCTTTAGGTATTTATCCCGTATATGGTTTGCGCGGGAGAAGTCCGAGGAGGCGATTATGTGGGCAGCGAAAGAACGGAGCCAGCAAGTCGAGCAAGGCAACGAGAATATTACGCTCCTGGGGAAAGGCTCGGACTTCAAAGGCATCGTGAGTTTTGATGGCACGGTCCGGGTTGATGGCCGCGTCGAAGGCGAGATCCATACAACCGGAACGTTAATCGTCGGAGAGCACGCCATCATCGAAGGCATCGTGTCCGCCGGGGTGCTCATGAATAGCGGTAAGGTCAAGGGAACCATTACTGCTATTGAAAAGATTCACATTCTGAAGCCCGGTGTTCTTGTCGGCGATATACGGACCCCGGTCATTGCGATCGAAGAAGGCTCTCGTTTCCACGGCATGTGCGACATGGGCGCTCATTATTGGAGCGGCGAACGCACCCTCGCGATCAACGGGACCCCCAGCCTTGTTGCGTCGGCCCATTAGCTGCACCAAGCAGCCCTCTAGCCCTTTTCCCCTCTCCCCAGTACAATACGCGACTGTATGACTCGCCCTACAGTGCTTCTAGGTATGAGCGGCGGAGTGGATAGCTCTGTCGCCGCAGCGCTTTTGGTTCGCCAGGGCTACGACGTGTCTGGCGTGACACTCCAGGTCTGGGAACACGAAGACGAAACGGTTGCCGCCTCGAAGCGTTGGGAGGAACGCGGATGCTGCAAGGTCGGCATTGCCAGATTTGTGGCGCAAACATTGAAGGTTCCTCATGAAGTGGTCGACACCAGAGAAGCCTTTCGTGCCGGCGTGATCGACGATTTTGTTGCCGGTTATCTCGACGGCACAACCCCCAATCCCTGTGTTCGGTGCAATGAGCGCGTCAAACTGCGGGGTCTCATGGAACTCGCCGACGCGCGCGGGCTCGATTTTGTGGCTACCGGCCACTATGTTCGCATCGGCGAATCAGAAGGGGTGCCGACTCTCTTACGAGCAGCCGATTCCAAGAAAGATCAAAGCTATTTCCTCTACCGTCTTCGTCAATCATGGCTCACTCGCCTCCTCTTTCCTGTGGGGGGCATGCAGAAGACGGACGTATGGAAGGAAGCGGAAGCCTTAGGCCTTCCCGCAGACGAATTGAAGGAAAGCCAGGAAATCTGTTTTGTGAGCCATGGCGATTATCGGACTTTTATCGAAAAAGAAGCGCCGGCCGCCAAGAAGCCGGGAGCGTTTGTAGACGGCGAAGGACGATATTTAGGCGACCATGAAGGGATTGCCTTTTATACGCCAGGCCAACGACGCGGGCTGGGGATTGCGGCCGGCCGCAGACTCTATGTACAACACGTACAGCCCGCTACCAATACTGTCGTCCTTGGAACAGACGATTCCCTACGTCGAGGTCAGTGCGATGTCGCAGATCTCAATCTATTCGACGACTCCCTACTTAATGGATCGACCGAGGTCCAGGTCAAGGTTCGATATGCCACTCCTGCCCTGCCTGCAACCATCCAGTCTCGTTCAGACGGTACCCTTCGTATTCTCTTCCATGAACCCCAACGCGCATTGAGTCCAGGGCAATCAGCCGTCTTCTATCGAAACGATCGCGTGCTGGGTGGCGGCATCATTCAATCACTCTAGCTTCGTCATAATCCACATCGTCATATTGACAGTCCTCGTTCGCCAATGCTAACTTAGCTCGCCGCTTTTCGTGCGAGCCACGAAGGCTTCCCCCTTTATCAAAAAAAGAGCGAACGGATCGGTATAGTGATTAAGACAGCAGTGGCGCGACGTTATGCACAGGCGCTTTTCGAGTTGCTCGACGTACCCACCATCGAACCAACCCGTGTGGCCTTAACGGAGCTTGGGCAAGCAATTAAGAACTCAGCTGCATTGCGCCATGTCGTGGCCTCACCGGCTTTTGGCCCTGAAGACAAAACTGCCGTCCTTGCAGAGCTCGGTTCGCGCTTGGGGTGTCCTCCCATCGGAAAAACCTTTCTCGAACAGTTAGTGAAGAAAAATCGTGTCGGATTTCTTCCTGAAATCGCCGAGGCCTTCGCGAAACTGGCCGATGCGGCGAAAGGCACCCAGCAAGTCACTGTGTTCTCCGCAACGGCCCTACCCCCAGGCGAACAAGACCAAATCAGTAATCGCCTACGCACCATGCTCAAGCGCCAAGTCGAAGTCACCTTTCACACGGACGCCCGCTATCTCGCCGGCGTGCAAATCCGTCTTGGCAGCACAGTGGTCGATAGCACTGTCCTGGGGCGGTTACAAGCGATGCAGAGTTTGTTGATTAAGGAGTAGCTATGCAGATTAAGGCAGAAGAAATCAGTTCGATTATCAAAGAAAAAATCAAAGGTTTCGACAAACAAGTCGATGTCAAGGAGACGGGGTCAGTTATTCAGGTCGGAGATGGGATTGCCAAGGTCTATGGTCTTGACGGAGCCATGGCCGGCGAAATGCTCGAATTCCCCGGCGGCCTCTACGGGATTGCGCTGAACCTTGAAGAAGACAACGTCGGCGCCGTGCTCATGGGCGATGACGTTGGGGTCAAGGAAGGCGATCCGGTCAAACGGACTGGGCGTATTGCGGAAATTCCGGTCGGCGAAGCCTTGATCGGTCGTGTGGTAAACGCAATCGGCCAGCCCATTGATGGCAAAGGTCCGATCAAGTCGACGCTCTCGTCCCGCATTGAGGTAGTAGCCCCCGGTGTCAATACACGTCAGTCGGTACGCGAGCCCTTGCAGACAGGCATCAAGGCCATCGATGCCATGATCCCCATCGGCCGCGGCCAACGCGAGTTGATCATCGGCGACCGGCAGACCGGCAAAACTGCCATTGCCGTCGATACGATCATCAACCAAAAGGGCCTCAATGTTTTTTGTATCTATGTCGCCATCGGCCAGAAACGTTCAACCGTCGCACGTGTGGTCAAGACGCTCGAAGAGAACCACGCGATGGAATACAGCATCGTGGTAGCGGCCACTGCGAGCGATGCGGCGCCCATGCAGTACCTGGCGCCCTTCTTCGGTGCCGTCATCGGCGAGTACTTCCGGGATAACGGCAAACATGCGTTGATCGTCTACGACGACCTCTCCAAACACGCCGTGGCTTATCGTCAGCTGTCTCTGTTGCTCCGACGTCCACCAGGCCGCGAAGCTTATCCAGGCGATGTATTCTATCTGCACTCCCGGTTGTTGGAGCGCGCAGCGAAGCTCAGCGACAAGCTCGGCGGGGGAAGCCTCACCGCGCTGCCGATCATTGAAACACAAGCCGGTGACGTGTCCGCCTACATCCCGACCAACGTCATCTCGATTACCGATGGGCAAATCTATCTCGGCAGCGATCTGTTTTATTCCGGTATTCGTCCCGCGATTAACGTGGGCCTCTCGGTCTCACGCGTCGGAGGTTCGGCTCAGATCAAAACCATGAAACAGGTTGCCGGCACCCTTCGGCTCGACCTCGCGCAGTATCGTGAAATGGCCGCATTCTCGCAGTTCGGCAGCGAGCTGGACAAAGCAACGCAAATGCAGCTTGCGCGCGGCGTGCGGATGGTGGAATTGCTCAAACAGGGACAGTACAAACCGATGCCGGTTGCCGATCAAGTGCTGTCGATCTACGCCGGCGTCAACGGTTACCTAGACGATGTCCCGGTCGATAAAGTGCAACAGTTTGAAGCCGATCTGCTGCACCACGTGCAACAGCACCATCCTGAGCTGAAAAAAGAAATTGCGAGCATCGGGAAGATCGATGACAAGGTCGGTGGCAGACTGAAAGAGATTATTGCGGCCTTCAAACAAAAGATGGGATACGGCGCGAAACCCTAGTTCATAATAATTTTTGATTCTGAATTCTCAATTGGGGTGCTGAGGCCCCTGATACCATGCCAAGCTTACAGAGTCTACGCCGTAAAATTGCAGCGTTTAAGAATACACAGAAGATCACCAAGGCCATGAAGATGGTGGCTGCGGCAAAGCTGAAACGATCGCAGGACCGCATTCTTGCAGCGCGCCCCTACGCCCTCAAAATGCGGGGCGTGGTCAGCAACCTGAGCCGGCGTGTGAATCGATCTTCACATCCCCTGCTGCAGAAGCGTGAGGGGAAGAAGGTCGAGGTGCTCGTCGTTACGAGCGATCGCGGGCTGTGCGGCGGGTTCAACGGCAATATCGTGCGGAAGAGTTCAGAGTTTGTACGGCAATGCGAGGCCCAGGGACTTCAAGTAAGCTTGAGCATCGTGGGACGCAAGGGCCGCGACTATTTTCGCCGCCGTACCTGGCCGATCAGACAAGAGTGGACCGGCATCTTCGACAAACTCACGTTCGAGCATGCCATCGATATCGGCGGCGACCTGACGGACCACTTCGTCAAGGGGACGTTCGACGAACTCCACATCGTCTATAACGAGTTCAAGTCGGCTATTCAGCAGCGCGTGATCGTGGAGAAGCTTTTCCCTGTCGATGCGGTAGCCGAGTTCGGGGCGACGCAAGCGGAAAGGACGACCGGCGGCAGCTACCTCTATGAACCGGGCGAAGCCGATCTCTTAAACATATTCATTCCGAAACATTTCCAGACGCAAACGTTTCGTATCTTGCTGGAGTCAGCCGCGGCGGAACATGGTGCCAGAATGGCAGCGATGGACGGCGCAACCAGGAATGCAGGACAACTGATCAAGAAAGTGACCTTGCATTACAACAAGACCCGCCAGACCGCCATTACCAAAGAACTGATGGACATCGTTGGCGGCGCGGAAGCACTAAAGTAGATTGGAAGTGCTGAGTGAGAACGCCGACAGAACCTACAACTCAGAACTCATGACTCAGATTTCAGAATTTGCGAGAGAAGGAGCGTTATGAGCACAGGAAGAGTGATTCAAGTCATTGGACCGGTCGTGGACGTGGAGTTTCCTCCCGGAAAACTGCCGAACATTTACAATGCCCTCAAAGTGACCCAGGAAGAGAATAAGGCTGCCGGCACGCCGGCGGTTCGCATTACCCTCGAAGTCGCACAGCACCTCGGTGAAAACCGAGTCCGCGGCGTCGCGATGTCCACGACCGATGGTCTCACGCGCGGAATGGATGTGCAGGATACCGGGGCACCTATTTCTGTGCCGGTCGGTCGCGAGACC
>DATIQH010000363.1:0-6485 GCA_035471155.1 Nitrospiraceae bacterium
GGGCACGATTCCCAGTACCCAATCGAGCCAGAGCCCATCGAGTGCGGCGGCGACCGCTTCGGCGACGCCAAGCGGCAGGCCATCCTGCTCGATGCGCCGGTGGAGGTCGGCATAGACCGCGCGCATGGGCTGGATCAACGCGGGGTTCTGAGCGAGCGCCGCGAACACCGCGGAGGAACTGCGTCGCAGTTCCTCCGTCCAGCACTTGGCGTCCGAAAGGCAATGGTCCAAGAGCGCGCGCGCCATGCGACCGGGCCCTTCCGGTGTGCGCTCGTAGGCTTCGGTGTAGCACGATCGCCAGCCTTCGGCGGTGCGGATGACCAGCGCTTCGACGAGCCGGTCCTTCGACGGGAAGTAATGCAGCAGGCCGCCTTTGCTCATGCGCGCCTCGGCGGCGACGGCGTCGAGCGTCAGGTTTGCGATGCCTTGGCGGGCGACCACGGCTTCGGTCGCGTCGAGAAGCATGTCTTGTAGCTTCGAGGTTGTCTGTTTCATGGGTGAAGAATACCGTCCGGCCGGTCTGGTGTCAACCGTCCAGCCGGTTTGCTTATGCCTTTCCGCATGCGCGGTCGATTTATTCGATGGACTGAGCGCCATTTTCATACCCCACTCCGGCCGGCCAACGTCACCGTTCCACTTCAGTTCCTGAGCGCGCGTTGCGCAACCGGCGCCGGTCGTCCGGTCAAGCGCGGTGGCGCCACGGCGTACCGAATCGGACGTGGCTGCGCCTTTCCGCCTTGCATCATAATGCGGACCTCTTCGATGACTCCGCCACACGTCGCGCAGGTCCAGGCCGTGATCGCAAGCATCCCGCTATCGTCCAGCACGGTCCGGCCCCGTCCACCCATAACTGTGTCATGCCTGTGCCGGCACGCGATCTGATTCTTCTCCCTTCTCATGGCTCCCTCCTGTGACATTCTCGACGTGGCTACTGGTTCATGTTCACATCGCTTACCCACCCGGCATATGGCATAGACTGTTCCCGACAGACGACGATTCCACGTTGCCATCGTAAGCGATTGAATGATAATGAATTAGTGAGCGGTGAGTGTGGTTTCAAGAGGATCGAAATAGCGCCGTGACGACTTCATGACTGCCGACATCTCGGCAGATGACGATAGATCGGCGCTGGCCAGGACTGCTGTCCGTGTATGGAGCCCCATGGCATTACAGCCTCGGTCTCTCCGGTGTATTCGCGAAATTCGCCGGATAGAATGCTTCCGCTGGAAGAATGTTGTACCGCCTTCGAAGTTCTTCGACTTGTTCACCCATCACAGGCCAGTACTCCCAGCCATTGTTCAGATCCACGTTCATCGCAGCCCCCCGTCGAATCGCGATCAGCGCCTTCGTCGGGTCGAAGAATCCCGTTCTGGCCTCAGTGATCGGCGTCATACGAATGCCCACGTGAAATTGCAGGAGGACGAAGAAGACGAAGAGCCACGGGTCTCGCCGCTGGAATCCGGCGCTGAAACAGGCCACCTGGACCTCCTCCTCCGGAGCCGTTCCATAACCGGATAGAAGGTGCGCGCAATCGTGAAACAAAATTTGTGCTGGCGCGCCACCCTTTTCCCCCGGTAGAGCGAACCCGTTCTTGCGGCAGTACTCCCAATACGCGCGCCCCAAAGATCCGGATGGATAATGCTCCAATGCCTGGTAGCGGGCCGCGAGCGCCGTATCTTCGTGCGCGCCGAGCATCCCGCGCATAAATGTGTAGAGGCCCCGTATGCCCTCTGTGTTCCAGACCTCTTTGACCTTATCTCTCAGCCAGAATCGGCGCACCAGATCAAGGCGCAGTTGGAGAATCTCTCCTTTTAAAACATGTCGCAGGCCCTTCACTTCGAGAGCGTTGACCTCAAGCACCTGCGCGAATTGCTCAACCAGGTTCGTCTCCTGGGGATCGGCTTTCCCGTCGATGAGGGACATCACGATGAGTCCCTGCACCAGTTGCTGTCTGAGCTGCGGATCGGGAAATGCCCGGGCCAGCTCGTCTGATGTGATTGGAGCAAGCTCTTCAACCGAATAGGTCGTGCCGAAGATTCGCTGAACCGCTTCCATCATATGCCGCTCCGAATCGTCGAGCATCCCATCCGCCAGTGCGACGGACTTCATCGCCCGCAACCCCCAATAGGCTTGTTCTGGACTCGGCATCTTCAGTTCCACCGAAACCTCCCTGAGCACGATTGTTTTTCAACTCTACGCCCAAAGTGACCTACGCGACAATTCAGATTATCCTTCTTTCTGTTCATCACGGATCGCCTCGCTTTCTAGGACCGGAGGACGGTCCACCAGTTCCGCAGCCAGGTCGAGCGGAGGAGCTTGTACCCGAGCCACGCCACGAGCAACATCCCGAACAAGGGAACGGCCAGGGTTTGCACCAGCTTCTGATAGTCGGTCATCTGGACCCGTAAGAGATACTGCGGGCGCTTCATCAGATTCTGCTTCTCCGTCGCAATCGTGACCGTATACAGCCCCTCGTCCAGCCGGACCTCGCTTCGGAGTACGCCGTCCGGGTGGGTGCTCGGCCGAATATCCGCCACCAGCTGCTCGGCGCTTTCTTTGCTCCCGTTCCCCTTCACAATCCGCATCCCCACCGGCTCGTTGCGCAGTGCCGGATCTACGAGGTCCACGACCAGGAAGGTCTCGCCCTCTTTGGGAATGTCTGTGCAGTACTGCTCTTTCACCTGATATTGCGGCTGATAGGCGTTGAAATGGACCACCCTCTCTCCGACCTGACGGATACAGGGGTCGTCTTCTCCGCTGGTCGTGCCATGGGCCGCGGCGATGCCCGGGTGGGCGAGTGCAAGGACCAGCAGGAGTGCGGTCGCACCTATCTTTCTCTTGTGTTGCCTCATGGCTGAACCCTCCTCTTCGGTTTGGACCCTGTACGGAACCGTTGATCCTTCCACCCATGTCTACGGCGCGCCGTGAAGATCCCGCGATCTCCGTGCGTCGCAGAAGGCGTCGGACCCGTTTGGGGCTGCTGTCGTCCCCCTCCGCAGCCTGTTCCGCCAGACGACTCCGTCAGCGCCCTCTCCACCCGCGCCGCCGAACGACGCCCGGGGCAATGCGCGCAGGTGCGCGCACCGTTCTCCATGGTCTGACACTGAGACCCCAACCAAGCGCGCCGATGGCCAACACCACTATAATCGCCAGCTCCATGTGACCCTCCTTGTCGCGTCCAACAGTATCCGTCAATCTATGCTTGTCACCCCTCGCGATGGCTCACCGAGCAGACAGGCCCCTCCGGGGTGTAGAAAGTGGCCTGTCTACCTCAGCGAGAAACGCCGTAGGGAGTTGCGGCGTCTGCTCTGATCCCTTACCTGGACCGATTGTCATTCCATGCTGCAGACGATTCTGCAGAATGACCGGATCGATGACCTCGCCACATTGCACACAGCGCTGAGCGCTGTGGTCGGACAGATCCTGGCACCATTCGGCGACCATGAGTCCGCTGCAGCGTGGACAACGATCGGTATTATGGATTCTTGCCCAACGTGGATCGGCCAACCCAATCGATTGCTGTGGTGTCATCGCCAACGCCGTACCCATGATGCCTCCTTCAGCTATAAGCTCACACCATTCATAACGAGAATGAATGGCAACTCGCGTTCCAGAAGGTTCCTGCTCAACCTGAATCGTCGATGTCGATGAAAAATAGAGGAGATGGGTGATCCTGTTCGGAAATCTCACTCGCGGAAAAAAGAAGTGCCGAAGACGAATTGCCGAAGTGACGGCACGGTGCCGAAAGGTCGGCACGAGCCTTGAACATTCATGGGAAATGGTGAGGGCCTGGCGAATTACAGTTGGCGAGAGATACCGAGCTTCTGCATTTTTGATTGGAGAGTCGTTCGTTTCATCCCAAGCTTGGCAGCAGCCCCGACAGGACCACCGATGATCCATTCCGATTCGCGAAGGGCCTTGAGAATGTGTTCGCGTTCGGCTTGTTCAAGTGTCGTGGTCCCGGAGTTCGTGACGTGACCCGGCGTTCGCTTCAATTCGGCGAGTGACACAACCAGATCCGATCCTTGGGTCAGGATTACCGCTCGCTCGATGAAGTTCTCCAGCTCTCGCACGTTACCGGGCCAGTGATAGGCTTGGAGCGCTTTCATCGCCTCCGACGGGACCGTCTCGATGCGTTTCTTCATCCGCAGGGCGAATTTCTGAGCAAAGTGACGGACGAGCAAGGGAATATCTTCCGGGCGCTCACGCAGGGGAGGCACCGTGATCGGAAAGACCTTGAGCCGGTAGTAGAGGTCGCTGCGAAACTTCTGCTCCTCCACCATTTGACCAAGGTCTCGATTGGTTGCGGCAAGAATGCGAACATTCACGCGAATCGTCCTGGTGCTCCCCAATCGTTCGAACTCCTGTTCCTGGAGCACGCGGAGCAACTTCACTTGTAACTCCAGCGGGATTTCCCCCACCTCGTCGAGAAACAAGGTTCCACGGTCGGCCAATTCAAACCGGCCGATCTTGGTGGCAATCGCACCGGTGAATGCGCCCTTTTCATGCCCAAAGAGTTCGCTCTCGAGCAGGCCAGTGGGAATCGCGGCGCAATTGATCTTGACGAACGTTCGCTCTCGCCGGTTGCTGAGATTGTGGAGCGCCCGCGCCACCAGTTCTTTTCCGCTCCCTGTATCACCCAAGATCAGCACCGTCGAATCGGTCGCGGCCACGGTCTGGACTTCTTTGAGAACCAATTTGAGAGCCCGGCTGTCCCCGACAATTTCCTCGAAGTTGTACGCGGTCTGGATTTCCTCCTCCAGGTACAGCTTCTCTTTTGCCAGCTTATCTCTCAGCAATGAGATTTCCTGATAGGCCATCGAATTGGCAGCGGCGAGCGCGATCTGCGCGCCAATCCTGCCGAGCAATGCAGCATCGTCGTCTGTGAACGCATCCTCTTGCATGCTGACGACGCTCAACGTGCCCAGTGCTCGCCCGTGCAAGATCAGCGGAACGGCACATCCCGATTTCAGGCCTTCGGCCTCGGCCCGTTTCATGATCTCCGTAGGAAACTCCGTGAGGTCGAGACTTCTGACGAGAACGGTTTGTTGGGTCGTGAACGCCAGCCCCTCCGGGGTTCCTTCCAACGGAATGGAATCTCCCGCTTCGACAAAGTCCTGATGGCTGGGAAAATCGAGCGCATGAGACCGTAACTGGCGCGTCGCGGGATCATAGAGACAAAACCACGCGAAATCGTGCGGGAGCACACGACGGAGGCAGGCGGAGATCGCTTTCAGGAGTTCTCGCAGTTCGAGGTGCGACACGACGGCGTTGTTGATCTCCATCACCAAGCTGAGCCGGTCTCGTTCGTACTCCAGCTGCTGCTGGGCGGATTGAGCGCTCGCCGCGTGCAAGACATTGTCCACGGCCACAGCGACTTGATTTGCCACCTGCTGCATGAAGTTGATCTCTGCTTCCTGATAGGTTCTCCGCTGATAGCTCCCAAATCCCATCGCCCCTAAACGACGCTGCGCCGTTGTGAGAGGAACCACCCCAAAAGATTGGACGCCGTTCTCGCGCAGCATGGCCGTCAGCTTCGGAAAGCGTCGCTCTTGCGCGATGTCGTTCACGGTCAAAGGCTGTTGGGTTTTCCACACCCATCCCCCGGGAGACTCGTCGATGGACAGCTCCAAACCGGGGCTGATCGTGCTGGGTGTCGCGGTCACCAAGAGCCACAGTCGCATGACATCGCGCGCGGGCTCATGCAAAACCGCGTTGATGTAATCGAACGGAACGATCTGAGGAAGCCGTTGCGCGAGATCGCGAAACAACTCTTCAAGGTCGCGGTGTGACGCAATGGACTCGGATACCTCCAGCAGGAGACGTAATCGTTCTCGTCCATGGATGAGGTCTTGGTGATGAAGGACATTGTCCACCGCCACAGCGATTTGCTTGGCGACTTGCTGGAGAAACTCCAGATCCGGTTCACCATAGGCCTCTTTCTGCACACTCAAAAACCCCATGGCGCCCAGCCTCCGCACTGCGGTCGTCAAGGGAACGACGCAAAACGAGTTCACACCGTCCTCGCTCATGTGCCCGACAACCTTGGGCCAGCGACGTTCTTCAGCCAGATGCGGCACGATGACGGATTCCTGCGTCTGCCAGACCAATCCGGCGGGACTCTCT
Organism: Nitrospiraceae bacterium; assembly: GCA_035471155.1. Classification (GTDB taxonomy): domain Bacteria; phylum Nitrospirota; class Nitrospiria; order Nitrospirales; family Nitrospiraceae; genus Palsa-1315. The sequence goes on from DATIQH010000363.1 coordinate 6,127, forward strand.
TCGACCGGTCCCTCATGGCCACCCACGAGATCGGCCGGCACGTTCGCCTGAATGGCGTGCAACCGCATCGTGTTTCGGACAGGATCGTGTAAAGACAGGGCGACAAAATTCACATGGACGACTCGGGGCAGGCGCTGGGCGAGGTCTCGAAAGAGTATGTGGAGGTCGCGGTGCGCGGAAATCGCCTCTGCAACTTCCAGCAGAGCTTGATACCGCTCCGCCAGCGTCTCACAAGGGGATGTAGGAAACGTATCCATGGGGGGTCAGTATGGACTAAGGGTCGGTAAGGGCTCAAGAGGGGGGAGAAGGGAGCGGCCAGGTGCCCTCTTTGCTCGCAGAACGCGCACGATCAGAATGTG
>DATIQH010000364.1:0-4622 GCA_035471155.1 Nitrospiraceae bacterium
CAGTAACACATACGACCCCGGCGCGACCCCCACCGCGTCCAAACGCACCTCGTCCCCTATCGTCACATTCCGGGTTTCGATCGTCAGGCGCCCGCCCTTCGGCATCGCATCCCGCGCATTGACCACCAGGTTCATGATGACCTGCTCGATCTGTCCGGGATCTGCCTTGATGGCGCCGGCCGACGCGTCCAGTTCGGCGCTGAATTCGACAATATCTTCGCCGAGCAGACGCCTCAGCATGCCGTCCATATTGGCGACGAGGGCATTGAGATCGAGAACTTTCGCGGCAATGAACTGACGGCGGCTAAAGGCCAGCAATTGACGGGTCAACCCGGAGGCCCGGTCCGCCGCCTTCTTCACTTCTTCCACATCCTTTCGCATGGCATCACTGGGTCCCAGACGGCCCAGGAGCAACTCGCTATACCCTCGAATCACCGTGAGAAGATTATTGAAGTCGTGCGCCATGCCGCCGGCCAATCGTCCCACCGCCTCCATCTTCTGCGCCTGTCGCAGCTGCGCTTCGGTTTCTCGTAACACCCCCTCCGTTCTCGTGCGTTCACCGAATTGACCGATCTTGAGACCGATGTCTTCGACCATTCTCAACAACTCATCGTCAGGCTGCCGTACCTGACGGCTGAAGAATTCGATGATGCCCTCGATCTCACTCCCTACGAAAATAGGAAACCCAAAGGCGCCGTGAAGCTCGGCCTGTCGAGCCTGTGCCCCGCGAGTGAAATGAGTGTCCTGCGTGACGTCCGTTACCCAAGCCGACTTCCCACTGGTCCAAATCCGTCCAGGCAGATCTTCGCCGCGTGCACACACACGCTGCCAGTTGTCCATAGTAAAGGGGTCGACCGGCACGGACGGTACCTTCCACTGATCAAAACAGCGCAGCACCCCGGTTGCCCTATCCACTCGCCAGAACAGACCCACATCCCATTCCAAGCTCTCCCCAATAGCCTGAATGATTTTCGGAACAGCCTCCTCCAGCGTCGCCGCCTCGGAAAGGACTCGGGTCACTGCATACTGAGATGCAAGACGCCGTTCGGCCCGACGGCGATCGGTGATATCCCTGATAAAGGCACTGAAGATGTAGGCATCCCCTATTTTTGCCGGTGATACCGCAAGCTCAACGGGAAGTTCACGCCCGTCCTTATGGTTGGCAATAATTTCAATTCGGCGGTTTAAGATCGCTCCAGTTTCTGTTCGAAGAAATTCACGAAGGCCATGTTCATGCGCCTGACGATCCCGCTCAGGAATGATGGTTTCAGAAAGGGCCCGGCCCATCGCATCCTCGCGGGACCATCCGAAAATCGCCGTGGCCTGCGCATTCCAATCGGTCACAATCCCAGTCGAATCGATGGTAATCACCCCGTCAAGCGCGGTATCGACGATAGCCCTATTTCGCTCCTGACTCTGGAGCAAGGCGGCTTCAGCGGCTTTCGCCCAGGCGCTTTCTTGTTGAGCCTGTCGATGTTCCGCACGCAATCGCGCCGTGGCCCAGAACAACAGTCCCAACATGGGAATCCAGACGGCCCCGCCAGCGATCCCGACTTTCCATAAGAACGTATGGCTAGGCGCCAAGATATCCTGCCGATCCATGCGAACAAGAATCGACCAACCCAACCCGGCAAAATCTCCAAAACCTCTGGTCCGCGCATAGCCTGTGACCACTTGAACATGCCGTTGCAGATGCTCTTCTTCGATGAATCCAGGCGTGCCGGCCTCGCTTTGCAGCGCTGAGGGAAGTCCCATCTCCTTGAGATTGATGTCCTCTTTGTGGGGTAGATCCGAGTCGACAAATACCTTGCCCTGTTTTGTCAACATTTTGTACTCGACTCGCCCGCCTATTCCTCGTCGAGTTTCAAATGAGCGAATGGTTCTGGTCGTGACTTCTTCCAAGTATGAGACTCCCACCTGTGAGCTCACGACGCCAAGGAATGTTCCTTGCCCATCGAGAATTGGAGCCGTAAACATGATCGTATCGATACCGCTCTCCGCTGTTTCTCGAACCGCGACGTCGGCAATATTGAGCCGTCGCGTCGTGCGGACCGCGATAAACGATTCGTCATGGCTGCGGTCGCGTCCTATCAACGAGGGCTCTGTCGCCGCCACGACAGTCCCTTGAACATTCATGACCACTAACGACAGGTAGGTCGGGGAATATTCCTGCTTCATCCAGTCCAGATACTCGGAGAGATATTTCGGATCGGAAATTCGTAACTCCAAGGATCGAGCCATCGTCAGCGCGTCGCCTTGGCGTTCGAACAACATCCGGTCGAGTTTCTCAGCCACTTCTGCCGCGGCGAGCGTGAGTTCTCCTCCCGTCGCTTCCACCACGCGAGTTTCGACGAATTGAATCAGCCCGACACCGGCGAAAACCGCGAGCAGGGTCATGGCGATCAGGAGATAGGGCAACCATCGATAGCGGCGCAGATCGAGGAATGACAAGGCCATTGAGGTCTTCATGATTCACGCGCCGGAGAGGCCACGAAGTTGGGAATCAGCATGGCGGGATGATAGGCCTGTTTCGACGCTCGCAATCCCGGAAGGCCTGCATCGTCCATTGCATTGATATGCTCAGCCCCTTCCGCCAGGGCAGTTCTGCAGGTCTCCCGAAATACATACTGTGCAAGTCCTGGAAGCGTCCGATCCGTCACCTCTAAAAGGACACAGAATGTCGCGTTGGTCAACCAATAGCCGAATGTGTAGGCACACAACCGGCCGTGTGTTCTGACGACCCTCCCTGTGACTCGAAGGGCCGACGCCTGAGACCAAATGACTTCGTGAGCCGCCGCTGCGTCAGCCAATAGCATCGCACCGAACGATTCAAGTCCTTCAGCTCGCTTTTGCCGAGACCAACCCCCCAGCAGGGCACGACAGTCCTGACGGTCTCTCACCTCATAGGAGCGCATCTCGATGGACTGCTCTCGTTCAAATCGATTGCACAATGCCCGTTGAGATTTATAGCGGTCGCCCGATAAGGCCGCAAGATCCGTCGCGCGATACAGATAGTCCGGTTCCTTCGGCGTCACACGATATCCCAGCCGCTCGAACTCCGGAACCGATCGGATTGACACGTTCTCAACGCGACTGACCGGTGAGTCACCGTTCCAGCGGCGCAGCAGCCCCATCGCCTCACACAGGGGCGCATCGATCGGGCCGGTCCCGATCGGAGGCAGAGGCATGAACCAACCATCTGGCGATTCCGCGAAGAGGCAAAAGGCCCCCTGAAGCTCCATCCACCAATAGGTCAGCAGTCCATTCCACATGTAATGATAGGCCGGTGAATACGCCGCGAGCGACCGCGGGCCGCATAATCCGGATTGATCCAGCGCCATCGTCATGCGTGGAACATCGTCCAAGGTGAACCGATGCAGCGGCGCCGGCCCCCATTTCCCAGTCAACGCACCGGTGAGGCGCGGAAGGCGGGCAAGCACGACCACGTCTTCTTGAAACCGCCCGATGAGACGGGGATGTGCGACAATCTGCTCACAGATACCCGGTCGATCGAGCAAGGCCATCACTCGGTCGGCATGACGTTGAATCTCTTTCGGCATCTCCTCTCGCATGAAGGGGCATTTCGTATCCCACCCCAACAGGATCTGATCGTGCGGCTCATCCCACATCAGCGCCAGTGGGTAGAGCTGACAGTCGAGTGGACGCTGCTCATAGATTCGGCAGGTTGAGGTGCCTGCGTCGAACATCGGGCAGCGATACCCCTCTCCATGGGACTCGGGAACCAGGATCACCTGCGACCCGCTCCGATTGGGAAAGGCCGTTTCCTCAACGCCACGAGCCAACGCTCCAGCGATTTCGTTCTCGGTAAAATACGGACGGAGAGCGCTATCGGGGTCCGGGAACCGGCAGCAGACATCGCACTGAAGACAGGTACGGCTCGGTACGATTTGTGGCAGCGCGATCGGTGGTGTCATCAAAGCACCCACCAGATCACCAGTATATGCGGGCATAGAAGGGTTCCAATCGATGCGCGGCTCATACTAGCACCATTCGGCAGAGGCGCCCAAGGGGATGTTACTTTTTCTCGATTCCTTCTCGCAACAGATCCCCCCATTACGATGTCCCATCCATATGTCTATTCTTCATTTGGAACTCGTGTTGTCGCCCCTTCCTCACCTTGCCCCTCCCCTTGTACGCTCATAAAGCCCATGTTACAGTTCTTTCACCTCGCATGAGGGGCTCTCATTCACATGGATACTGCCTCTACCTGACTTGTCTACCTCCGACCTCCTACACCGATGCGGGATTATCCGTGACCAGCTGATCCACGCTGGGCTCTTTCCGCCTCTGCCCGGGCAGGCTTCAGCCTCCGAAGAGGGCACAACCACGATGACGTGGCGCATTGCCACCGCACCATTCTCTCTCACAACAGAACAGTTGGATTTTTTCCACCGACTCGGACCGCAGCTCCTCTCCTTTTATCGAGCTCTGAACCGCCTGTATATCGACAGTGTGCGCGGCTTCCAACCGGCCTGGGTCGCGGAATACCTCGATCAAGGAAAACCCGAAGGCCTGCTCATGTACAGCCGGATGAAACGGTTTCGCGACCAGCTTCCCGCAGTCATCCGACCGGACATGATCCCCACCCAGGACGGCATGGT
>DATIQH010000365.1:0-1521 GCA_035471155.1 Nitrospiraceae bacterium
AGGCTGGAAGTCGGCGCCGTGGATCCCCGGGGTGTCTGGCGACGAAGAAGCGTGATTTACCCCTGAGTACTGAAGGATCGGTGTTTGATCTTACACACGAGCCTCGATTGAATCATCATGTTGAGATTGTCAGCGGCTTGCTCGAAGAAGAAAGTCAGACACTGCTCCAGCAGTTCTTCAGGCGGTTACGAACGGGATAAAGAAGGAAGAAGTACTCCGCGGCTATTCTCTCGTCATCGCGTAGATATTCCAATCGCTGCCGTGAGCCGACACGGCTCCTGCCCATTCAAGCCCACATTTGAGCCAATGAACAGTCCATCCGGGCTGCATAGTTGTTCCTTCCAATACGTGGATCTTGGCTCTCGGAACATCACTTGCATCGAGAATTTCGCACTGCTGCAATGACAGTAACCCAACCGCCTGGCCTTTCAACACCGCTTCTTTCGCGACCCAATACCGGTAGAATCGTTTGGCCTGCTCCAACCCAGTCCCGCCTGCCACCCTGGCATGCTCCGATGGCGCATAGAAGCGTTCCGCCAACTTGACGACTTCAGCCTTGTCTCGAATCAGTTCGAGATCGGCGCCGACGTCCAGATCGCGAGCCACTGCTACGAGCATGCGTCCATGGGAATGGGAAAGATTAAAATGGATCCGACATTGGCCGGTATTCGTCTCTGTAAGAACCGGCTTTCCCGTCACTCCCATTTGAAACGTTACGGACAGAGGATCGAGATCGATATAACGGGCGAGCACGGCCCTGAGACCTGCATGCGTCAGCACAAATCGGAGTTGATCTTGTTGGCGGATGAATCGAGCCGCCCTCCCGCATTCATCTTTGCTCAACCAGGATCGGCACTGCTCCATAAATGACAGACTTCCGTCGAGCGAGAAGCCCCAAACATGAATGGTCCGATCTTCAATTGCGATCGGCGTCGACCAACCGTCCGTTGCGATCAATTCAATCGAAGGGAAGGCCACGAACGGTTCACCGACACCAGAGTGCACCATTACCTCCCGTCATTTACCTCAACACCACCGATCCAGCCACACGATCAGCGCCTGATTGAAAAGAAAACCGATTGAAAAATCGCCGCCCCCAGGGTAAGCTCCCCCTAGCCCATCGCAACGACGATATTTTCGATTCACCCCCCTACTGTGGGTCGAGTTCCACCAAACGGAGAGGTGCGAGAGTGGCCGAATCGGGCAGCCTCGAAAGCTGCTGTCCTGGCAACGGGACCGTGGGTTCGATCCCCACCCTCTCCGCCAAACCAAACTAGCCTGTGTCGCCGGCCTTAGCACAAGGCCGGCGGATAAAACCCTCACGTAAGATCGATGGGGCAACCCCTCATATGCCTTTCAATTGCGCCTTTTCCTTCAACGCTCGCCTGAGCTCGACCATCGCCAAAGTATCTCGCGCTCAGTATCGCGGCAAGGCCTCTTCAATCGTCGCTCGCTCCACCCAATGCGTGTCGACAAAAACCATGCGGTAATATTGTCTGGCGGCGTGCCCTCCCTCTGTGA
>DATIQH010000366.1:0-2700 GCA_035471155.1 Nitrospiraceae bacterium
GTATCATTCTGTACCTTGATCTGAAGCTTCATGACGTCGCCGCACTCCGGGGCTCCGACCATGCCGGTGCCGACCCCTTCCTCGTCCTTCTTGAAGCTCCCCATGTTGCGGGGGTTATTGAAATGATCGACGACTTTGTCACTGTAGGCCATGGTTCATCCTCCTCTTGCTACCCGAATCAGTGGGCAGCCCATTGAACTGATTTCAAATCGACGCCTTCTTTTGCCATCTCGTATAGCGGGGACATTTCACGTAATTTTGTAACGATCTCAATAACCTTCTTAATCGTGTAGTCAATCTCATCGTCTGTGTTGAAACGCCCCAGACCAAAGCGAATCGAGGAATGTGCCAACTCCGTTCCGACCCCCAATGCGCGGAGCACGTACGAGGGTTCCAATGTGGCCGAGGTGCAGGCCGAACCGGAGGAGAGGGCAATATCCTTCATTCCCATCAGCAACGACTCGCCTTCTACATAAGCAAAGGAGATATTGAGATTACCGGGGAGCCGGTTGGTCGGATGGCCGTTCAGATAGCTTTCTTCGAGGGCCTTCATGATACTGGACTCCAACCGGTCGCGCATTGCAATTAACCGTACGGATTCTTTGGCCATCTCCTGCTCGCAGAGTTCGCAAGCCTTGCCGAATCCCACGATTAAGGGCACCGGAAGCGTACCGGAACGCATGCCGCGTTCGTGCCCGCCGCCGTCCATTTGCGCCGCGATGCGGACCCGAGGATTCTTTTTTCTCACGTAGAGCGCTCCGACCCCCTTGGGGCCATAGATCTTATGGGCCGAGAACGACATCAAGTCGATACCCATATCCTGCACATCGACGGGGATCTTGCCGACGCCTTGCGTCGCATCGCAGTGAAAGAGGATGCCCTTCTCCTTGGCGATCTTGCCGATCTCCTTGACGGGGTTGATCGTGCCGATTTCATTGTTCGCCAGCATGACGGAGATGAGGATCGTCTTTTCTGTAATGGCTTTCCGCACATCTTCAGGATTCACCATCCCGAATTTATCGACGGAAAGATAGGTGACGGCCGCTTTGCCCTTGCCCTCTAACGATTTGACGGTATCGAGCACAGCGCGGTGTTCGGTGGACGACGTAATTATGTGGTCGCCCTTCTCTTTGTACATTTCCAGTACGCCCTTGATCGCAAGGTTGTCCGATTCAGTGGCGCCGCTCGTGAAGACGATCTCTTTCGGATCAGCCTTGATCAGCTTCGCGATCTGCTTCCTGGCCTGCTCGACGGCTTCTTCCGCGGCCCATCCGAAGGCATGGTTACGGCTGGCCGCATTTCCGAATTTCTCGACGAAGTAGGGAAGCATGGCATCCAACACGCGTGGATCCATCGGTGTTGTAGAGTGGTTGTCCAAGAAAATCGGCAGTTTCATCGTTCAACTCCTTGTGCCGCAGGGGACTGAATTGTAATAAGAGGTGTGCCACCCATCATGTCTTGCAGGGTCATGTTATTGAGCAATTGGGCGATGCTGTCCTGAACTTTCAAGAGGGGTGTCCGGATATGGCAATTTTCCCGCTGCATGCAGAACTCTCCATCCTTCTCGTGCGAACAATCGGTGATACCCAGAGGGCCCTCGATGCTTTCGAGAATCTGTGCGATCGTAATCTGGTGCGTGCGTCGGGCCAGCACGTATCCGCCTTTGGGGCCGTTGTGGCTCTCGATCAGTGCACTCTTGGCAAGGGTCTGAAGCACTTTGGCCAGCAGCTCAAGGGGGATGTTATATTCTTCCGCGATTTCCTTCGTATTCACCACGCGCCCAGGCGTCACATCGCCGAACTGAACAGCAGCAATGTGCTGGAGGGCCATAAGGGCGTAATCTGCTTTTTTTGAAATCTTCAACATTGCTATTGCCGATCTCCCTGGTCGGAGACTATAATGATCTCCGATCAATATGGTCGGACTAAGAGTAGCACGCAAGTTTCCATACTGTCAACAGTGGAGAATAAAGCTGAGCTCGGCTGAGAAAGGAACAGGTATATGGGCGGAACCAATCCCTATATAGAAAAAGCTGATTATGAGCTTCCTCAAGTAGCCTATACCGTCACCTTTATCGCCCCTGACGGTGTGGTGACAAAAGTTGAGGTTGATCCAGCCAAGATCCCCTATGGTCCGACAGGGCTTCCAGGGAGTCTTTTGGACGTGGCCATGGGCAACGGAGTTGCGCTGGAGCATGTCTGCGGGGGCGTCTGTGCCTGTTCGACCTGTCACGTTATTGTGAAACAAGGGCTTGAGAGTTGTAACGAAGGTACAGATGATGAATTCGATCAGTTGGAGGAGGCGCCAATTACCACACTACAGTCACGGCTTGGTTGCCAATGTGTGCCGAACGGAACGAAGGACATAGTTGTCGAGATTCCAGCGGTCAATAAGAATCTGGTAAGGGAAGGGCACTAGTCGTAGGCTTCGGTTTTCACTTCTTTTCGATCATATCCTGCCCCCACAAAATAGGTTCGCAGCGGTCGGACAAAATCTTTCGTGCCGCACAGCATCGGAACCACTTTCGGCACTCCCTCAATCAATGGCCTGAGCATGGAAAGCGTGAGGTCGACACCCTGTTGCTCCCCCCCAGCGGCTACCAATGGAAGATAGCGAAACCCTGGATGGGTCACGGCCAGCATGAGTAGTTCCTGATGAAAGAGCAGTTCTTCCTCCGCAGGAGCAACCGCAATGAGGAGA
>DATIQH010000367.1:0-8098 GCA_035471155.1 Nitrospiraceae bacterium
AATCGACAGCCGGTTCTTCGGGTTCATCTGGAACAGCGGCATGCTGGCCGCCTGCGCCGCCACAGGCGGCGTGTTGATCGGCTTACCGCTTGCCTACCTTGCCAGCCGCCGCCCCACCATGCTGAACCTAGGTTGTCTGCAAGCCGCCTATGCCGGCTATGTGCTGCCAGGACCGGTGGCGGCACTGGCCGTCCTTGTTCTCTTTACCAAACTGGCCCCGGTAGTCTATGGTTCCGTGTTGATTCTCATTGTGGCCTACGTGATTCATTTCCTCCCGGCCGGGCTCCAGTCGCTCGAGCCCGCGCTCCAGCACATGTCGCCGAATCTGGAAGAGGTCGCTCGCACCCTGGGCCTTGGAATGCGCGCCACCTGGAGGCGAGTCACCTTGCCCCTTGTTCGAAACGGATTTGTCGTGGCCTGGGTCTTGATGTTTCTGCAAACGATGAAGGAGTTGCCTGCGACACTCTTGTTGCGGCCGGTGGGATTCGACACCCTGGCCATTCGCGTCTGGATGGAAGCGAGCGAGGAGTATTTTCAGCTCGCCGCCCCCTCTGCACTCCTCATTGTCTTGTTGAGTCTCCCGGCACTGGCGTTGTTGGTCTCGAAGGATTGGCGCGCAGCCTAAAAGAAGGATCGTGACTCTGTGATTTCAGACCACTCCACCACACCACGCTTATCCGGGGAAGGCACATTCCAAGGCGACCTTTTCACGCCTGCCTCGTCGGTCTTAGAACTACGCCAAGTCTCCTGTGCCTATGAGACCGGACGCCCTGCAGTTCAGGAAATTTCGTTCGCGGCACGAGAAGGGGAAATTCTTTGCCTGCTTGGTCCATCAGGCTGTGGGAAAACCACGATTCTGCGGGCGATTGCCGGGTTTGAGCCGGTTCGCTCCGGTCAATTATTCTTATCGGGCCAACTTGTATCGTCGCCGGACGTAATGACCCCGACGGAAAACCGGCACGTCGGAATGGTCTTTCAAGAGTATGCGCTGTTCCCTCACTTGCGCGTTCAGGACAACATTGCCTTCGGACTCCATCACCTCCCTCGAAGCGAACGCGCCTCGCGGGTGCAAGAGATGCTGCGCCTTACAGGACTGGAGGGATTCGACCGGCGGTATCCGCACGAATTGTCTGGCGGCCAGCAACAACGAGTCGCGCTGGCTCGCGCCCTTGTCCAAAACCCCGTCGTCCTGCTGCTCGACGAGCCTTTCAGTAATTTGGACCCTGACATGACCGGACGGATGCGCCAGGAGTTGCACGATCTCTTACGCCGAACGAAGACGACGACCGTGCTCGTGACGCACGATCACGACGAAGCCTTTGCCATGGCCGATCGAATCGCCGTCCTCAACCAGGGCCGCTTGGAACAATTCGATACACCGGAAATGATGTATCACATGCCGGCCACGCCCTTCGTGGCCGACTTTGTCGGTCAGGCGGACTTCATTCCTGGAACCGTGTCCCACGGCATGGTCCACACCGAATTGGGAGAGTTTCCCGACACCATCGACAGCAAGGACGGCGCCGCCGTGGTTGTCATGATTCGGCCTGACGATATTCATCTTGTCCCAACGGAAGGCGCCCGTTCGCGTGTCCTCTCCCGCCAATTCCATGGCTCGGAGAATCTCTACACGGTCAGTCTCCCCTCCGGTCAAATCGTCCATAGCAGTCAAGGCTCTACGAGCGTCTATCAGGTAGGCACGACGGTGGAGCTTCGTGTCCTGGCGACCCATACCGTGCTCTTTCGGCAAGAGGAGTCTACGAATTCGTCCGGGCCAGCCCAACCGAACACACGAAAGCATTGACAGGCTTTTTCACGATCTGGCATTGATAGGTGTTCACAACAGTCCCCAGCCTACCGGTTTGTGAATTACTAAGAAACTGAGGCTTCGTCGATGAACGCGCTGCAAGACTTAGTCGATTATGGAGTCATCGGACTCCTCATAGGGCTTAGCGTCTGGACCGTGGCCGTAGCTGTGGAGCGGTGGCTCTTTTATCGCCGAGTCGATGTCGCTCAATACCCCAACAGCTTGGGATTGGAGATGGCTTTAACCAAAAACCTGGTCATCATCGGCACGGTAGCCGCAAATGCTCCCTATATCGGTTTGCTGGGCACCGTGTTCGGTATCATGCTCACCTTTCATACAATGGGAACCTCAGGAACCATGGCCGTCAATGCCATTATGATCGGGCTCAGCCTTGCGCTGAAAGCCACGGCGGTCGGACTAATGGTTGCCATTCCCTGCGTCGTCATGAATAATGTACTCCGACGAAAAGTAGCGGAACTCCTCGCCCGGCATAAGGAACAGCATGCAACGGGACATTGATCAAATCAACGTCATCCCTCTCGTGGATGTCATGCTGGTTCTGTTGGTCATCGTGCTGACCACCGCCACCTTTATCAGCAGTGGACAAATTCCCGTCAACCTGGCAAAAGCGAAGGAAGTCGGCAATCGTAAAGAGGCTCCCATCGTCATCACCTTGACTGCCGATGGCGCTCTCTTTCTCAACGACCGGGCTGTTCCAGAGGGGGGGCTCCAGGGGGCACTGGCTGCGGAGCCTCGAGCATCGTCGGTGATTGTGCGAGCGGATAAAGTCACCTTGCTCGAACGATTCGTGTCCGTAGTCGATGAAGTGCGTGGGTTGGGATTTCAGCAAGTCAGTTTGGAGGTCATTCGACTGTGATCGCTGCCACGCCACACCGATCCCAACGCCCTAAGGAAGCTCACGCCCAAGGATGGATTATCTCTGTCCTCTTGCACGGCACTGTGGCATTCACAGCGCTCCTGCTTGTGAAGCAAGTCCAACTCGTACCGCAGAACGAAGCCTTCAAGTGGAACGTCGCCATGGTGTCGCCGGCACAACAGGCTCAGTCAACGGCATCGATACAGGACCACGCTCCGACCCCATCAGTTCCATCGACGACCACGACTCCTTCTACCCCTGCACAGCAGCCGACTCCAACGATTTCAGAGCCGGCCGCCCCCCCCCTGCTTACTGAGCCTCTCGCACCAACCCCAACGCAACCAGCGACTGCTTCGTTATCAACGGCGCACACAACACAATCGGATGAACCAATCAAAAATGAGGCCGTGGCACCGATGGTTGCCGAGCCCACATCCATTGTGAAACTGGCCGATGCTTCAACAGCAGTCTCTGGGGAATCTGACACCCAGACCGTACCATCTGATCAGACACCCGTGCAGATGACCACCATCTCTCCGGCCCAATCGAGCCCGCAAACCAAGCGCGACTACGGCTGGCTTTCCGAAGCGATTTTACGTCGTGTGGAAGAATTGAAACGCTACCCCGCCTCAGCGCGAGTAGATCGAGCCGAAGGGAAAGTCGTGGTCAGAGCCGTCATCAACGAGGACGGGAATCTTGGCGAGGTAGAAGTCTTTCAGAGTTCAGGATACCCAACGCTCGATAAGGCCGCTGTTGAAACCATGCGCCAAGCAGCGCCGTTCCATCTACCACATCCATTGGGACAGCCGCGCATGACGATCAAGATACCCATGAGTTATCGGTTGGACCGATAGGCTGGGCCGAAGCGGGAACAGGAAGGCATTCTGTTCGTGTCAGCATTCCTGTTGCTGCCATCCTCGCAAAACTTCCTGGCGATCGAGCGTCAGCACATAGGCAGGGCAAAAGGTTGAACAGGCCGTACCACCATAGCCTACGGTAGCACTCCCCCGGTCAAAGTACGTCCAGACCGTCTGATACCCCTCACGCTGCTCAACCTTATGTGTCGGGCCATAGCGGCTGGCGACTGTCTGCGCGGTAGCCTCATTGACACGGCCTTGGAAGTAATTTGTCTCAAACTCAGCGCAAGCCACCGACTCCATCAGCACGGCAGCAATCCATCCCACACACGCAGATCGTTGCATAAATTGGCCCCTTCCTTCACCGATCGACGGGCTGAACGTCCTATCACCGCTATTTTACGGGTTGCGGATCCGATCCCGTAACCCCGACGACACATGGACCACGCCTTCATGATCTACGATGATGGCCTCCACGCCCGGTACGGCTTCAACAAGACTCATTCCCGATTCAACCCCCATCACGAATATCCCTGTGTCCAACCCATCTGCCAACATGCCTTCGCGGGCGATTACTGTGACACTCTGGCACCTACGCGCTGGCTGAAGTGTCTTCGGGTCAAGAATATGATGATACCGGACCCCATCACGCTCGAAATATCGCTCGTAGTCACCGGCTGTTGAGATTGCTTCATTTTCCAAGTCGATGAAGGCAAGAACCTCCCCTTCCTTGCGCGGATGCTGGATTCCGACAGGAAATTTCCTCCCACCAGGCAATTGCCCGAAGGTTTTAATATCCCCTGACAGCGCCACAACTCCGGCGCTAGCGCCTGCTCTCCGCAACGCCTCGACCGCTTGATCGGCTGCGTAGCCTTTACCGATTCCCCCGACATCGATCCGCATCCCCGCCTTCTCAAGAAAGATCGTCTGTTTCCTCGCGTCAGCATGAACAGCCTGCAAGTCCACCAAGGGACGGAGAGCATCCAACTCAGATTCTGTTGGTATGCGTTGGTCGTCAGTCACACTCCAAGCCTCTATCGCCGGGCCGATGGCTATATTGAACCCTCCATCGGTCATCTCGGCAATCCGAATCGCGCCTTGGACAACCGTCATCGTTTCAGGACTCACAGAGACAGGCATGACGCCTGCCGAAGTATTCACGCGAGACAGTTCGCTCGTAGGAATCCAGGTGCTCAGGAGTTCTTCCAGCCGTCGGATTTCAGCAAACCCGGCGGTCGCGGCAGCTTGCGCGATCTCCTTGTTACTTGCGACTACGGTGATCGAAACAAGCGTACCCATTTGCATCTGAGTTCGTTTCACCACGATAGGCTCAGACTGCACGGATAAACTTGAGCACCCGACGAGCAGCGTCACCAGTCCCAATACAACACTAACTAATAGGTGTGAGGGTGTGCGCCGCACGGACAGGACCTACCACCAATGACGACGGAAATATCCCAAAATGCGTGGATAGGGCATGACTTCATACAGGTGGGCCCGCTCATGCGATGGCTCCGGAATCAGTATCACCATAGGCCGGGCGTCAAAGGCGGGATATGAATGCTTGACGAACTGTTTGGCTCGCTCCTGGTCTTGCTCATCAGATGTCATGGATACGATCACTTGGCGTCCATTTTTGGGAGAATCCACTCCGAAGTGCCAGGTACCGAGAAAGGTCATCATGTCCGGCTTGAGCGCAAAACCCGCTGTGACCTGCGCCATGGATAAGAATGGACCTTCGCTAATCTGCACGCGACTCAGTTCATAGTTCCCAGGAGGAAGCGAAAACGAAAAGTACTCGTCCGCAGACTGCACATCGACCTTAAATCGCTCCTGGTTCTCCGTATTGATCACCTCGAAGGAGCGGAGTTCCGGAGCATAGATTCGTTGCACTTCGCCTGTAATGTTCGTGACGACCCGCCCCACCACCAAAGCTCCTGAAATATCAGCCTCTGCCACTCTCACAGGAAGTTCGGTAGCGCAGCCCGAAAGAATCAGAGCAACAATTGCGCCAACAGAGAACCCCCACCACTTCTGTTTCAATAACTGATAAAGCATACCCGTTCATTATAAGTCACCCCGTAAGGCCAATACACCCCTATCAATAATCAAACTCGCTGCTTGACTTCGAGTCCGAGAATGGGATATTAATAATCGTTCTCAATTTCATTTGCGCGCGGGAACGTTTGGAATGATTAGCACGACGACCAGTAGCAGCCACTCTGCCGACTCCCATGAAACTCGCTGCGAGTGCGGTCAACTGATCGCCAAGGTACGCGGGGAAGGGCTGGAGCTGAAGTGCAAGCGCTGCAAACGCATCGTAGTCATCCCATTCTCCTCAATCGAAGGATGGGGCACTGTTGAATCATGATTCATTTCACGAAAGGAGGCATGGGAACTATCGTCACACCGTTTCATTTATACGGACTGTCATTTCTTCAGGAAGGCCAGAGACCATTGAGTCCCGAGTCAGACCTCACCATCTCACTCACCACGGAGGATACCGATGAAGATCAGGTCAATCCTCGGGGCTCTCGTGATTGCAGCTATGCCGTTTACTTCGGTTTGGGCTGAGAACATGACCCCGGAGGACATTAAGAAGTTGGTGGATGAAGCTGTCAACAAGCGGATGCAGGAACATGAGCGACGTGAGGGCGCCACCGAGCCGAAGGAGGGTGCCGCGGCATCGACATCTGAGCCGGGAATCGGAGCGCTGACGGAAGTTGGGAAGGACCTTCGTACGGACAAGCAGCCTGCGTTGTCCTTCGGTTCAACCGGATCAGGTCGATTGGTCTACGCCAAACCGTTCGTGAGCGCGCCGAAGGCCATTGTCGGCGGCTACTTTGACATTCAATACCGTGCACATAGTAACGGCGTCTTGGAAGGATATGGCAACGGAGTGACGAATGGCTTCGATCAGCAACGATTCGTCCCCTTCATTTATGCAGATATTACTGAACATGTGAAGTTTGCCTCTGAACTTGAAATTGAGCATGGCATTAGAGGGACTAGTGATAACGAGATCAGCTTGGAATTTGCCCATATAGACTATCTCGTCAATGAACCGGTGAATATCCGGGCTGGTATCGTGCTCATCCCTATCGGAAAGTTTAACTTACTCCACGACTCGCCCTTGAATGACTTGACCGATCGTCCGCTTGTCAGCCAGTTCGTGGTTCCATCAACCATGTCCGAAACAGGCGCGGGTTTCTACGGCACCTTTTACCCTGGGCGGACGGGTAAGCTCGACTATGAGCTCTACTATACGACCGGTCCTTGCGGCTATAACCAGGACGGCTCCCCTCGTGTGAGCGAGGGAAGCGGGACAAAGAACTCCCGCCAACGGAAATGCGCCTCAGATGACGGTCTTGACATCAATAACGGCAAAGCGGTGTCAGGCCGTGTGGCCTTCAGCCCAATGCTCGGCGTGGAAGTCGCCGGGTCGAGCTATTACGGCAACCAATCTCCTTTCAGCTACAATCCCTTAAGTATCCATGCCATCGACTGGACACTCCAAAAGGGGCCGTTTGAACTCATCGGTGAAGCGGCGTGGGCCTATGCGAGGGGAAACTCCCGCGCAATTCCTGGCAGTACTTTTGCTTCTCCAGGCGCTCTTCTGACGGGCGTCAATACGTTGAATTCCGCTGCATTCGCTCCACAGCGGATGCAGGGATTTTATATCCAGGGTAACTACCACTTCATGCCGGCATTCCTATCCAAGCTCTTTCCGAAACGATTTGGAGAAGGTTCCACCTTTACAGCCGTCATCCGCTTCGATGATGTGAACTTGAATCAGGATAACGGCGGCCCTAGCGAGGGGCGACTGCAACAAATTTCGTTCGGGCTGAACTATCGCCCGGTGGAAGATACGGTCTTCAAAATCAGCTATCAGTACTTGCCGCAGTCGTTTAACCCGAACTCCTCGCAGCAAATTCACGACCAAGCGCTGGTCCTCTCAGCTGCGACGTATTTCTAAGGCCAGAGATGGGCGATCCCTTTCCACCGGAAAGGGATCGCCGGGAGCAAGAAAGACAATGCGCATAAAGACGACACCTCAAATAGCCATGGTAATCCTCACGCTCCTTTCTGTCGGATGCGCGGCGCTGAGCGGCAGTCGCGAAGCATATTATGTATGCTCCTATGACCCTGTCTGGGATGCCGCGCTCGAGACCATGAAGGGGCAATCCGTCGCAACTTCCAATAAAGAGAAGGGACTCATTGAGACAAATTGGCAGGAGGTCCCCCCGACTTCAGAACGAAACTTTGGCATCTTTGGGCGGGAAGGCTTCGGCAACATAGAGCGCGCACGCTACACAGTATCCGTGAAACGAATGGATGACGTGGCCTCTGTGAGTGTATTGGAAACCAGGGAGCGATGGCATGCCCGCGGGGGCGTCACTCAGCAAGCGCTTAAATGGTGGGCGATAGAACCATCGGAAGAGGTGACGAATGGCGTCGTCGATCGGCTCAACGCCAAGCTGAAAGCTAAAGGGTGTGATCCCGCATGATAACTCGATTGCTCACTGTTTCACTGGCCTTTTCTTTCGTCATGTCCCC
>DATIQH010000368.1:0-2511 GCA_035471155.1 Nitrospiraceae bacterium
GGGCGGACCTGGCTCCGGCTTTCTCTTTCATCTTCAGGTAGGGGACAAGACGCACTTCAAGGGGCCGGCGGGGCATTTCTATCTGCGAGAGGACCCCGAGCGCGAACTGTTGTTCGTGGCCAGTGGCACCGGTATTGCGCCGATTCGGTCCATGCTGCTGGCGAATGCGGAACGTTCCGATCCGAGACCGGCGACTCTGTTCTGGGGACTGCGCAGCCAGCGGGATGTGTACGATCAGGAGGAGTTGGCTGAATTGTCCAGGCGAACTCCAACTCTCACGGCCATTACCACACTTTCCCGTCCCGATCCCGGCTGGTCCGGCTCATCTGGCCGTGTCCTGAAGCTGATCGAAGAACGAATCTCCTCAGTCAAGAACCTTGCCGTCTATCTCTGCGGGAACAGCGCCATGATTGCAGACGCTACAGCGTTGCTCCAGAAGAGGGGCCTCTGCCCCATCTACCGCGAAAAATACTACGATGGAGAGGAGGGGGATGGAAGCTGATGATCCCCTTGCTCGCGCAACGCGCGGCTTAAGAAAGCCCTCGTTGGACGCGCGCAGTAGAAGATCAATCAGCCCCCATCCCTGAAGCGATAACGAGCAAGCTTGGAAGGAGTATATAGATTTGTGCTCGCGGAACGCGCACAATCGAGGATAGACCAGGCTACCCTTGAGGGGCGTAGGGAGACTCTCCGGACGCGTGCAGGAAAAGACCAGTCAGGCCACCCTTGATAACCGGACATTAGCCGAAGATTGGAGGGACCTTCCCCATCGCCATCTGCTTTTCTACTTCGCCGCTCATTATTCCACATTAAACATACATCCGGCCTGCGGGCTGCATGGCAAGGGAGAACTCTGTATCCCCTTCGGCAATATCATCTAGGAGTTTGCTAGTCGTGTAGGGTATCGATCGATGTTACGATAGCAAATGCCTGCTGCACTGGGTTCTCCCATCACGACCGACATCCCGCAGCGAATGGACCGGCTGCCCTGGTCACGGTGGCACCGGCTGGTGGTGATTGCGCTCGGCATCACGTGGGTGTTGGATGGACTTGAGGTGTCCATCGTCGCCGCCCTTGGCCCCGTCCTCACCTATACCACCACGTTGCACCTGACGGAATCCGAAGTCGGGCTTACTGCGTCGGCGTATCTGGCCGGCTCGGTGCTCGGGGCCGTCGTGTTCTCCTATCTCACCGACCGGCAGGGGCGGAAAAAATGGTTCATGATCACGCTCCTGCTCTATCTGACAGCCACGGTTCTGACGGCGCTGTCCTGGGACCTGTGGAGCTTCATGTTCTTCCGGTTCCTGACCGGCGCGGGCATCGGCGGGGAATACGCGGCAATCAATTCCGCCATTGACGAACTCATCCCTGCGCGTTGGCGCGGGCAGACCAACCTGGCGATCAACGGTAGTTGGTGGCTGGGGACGGCAGCTGGCGCGCTCCTCACCATTGTCCTGCTGAACCCTCAATTCATTTCGGAACACCTGGGATGGCGTCTGTGCTTCGGATTGGGAGCCGTCCTTGGGATCGGCATCGTGCTCATCCGGCGGTTCATTCCGGAGAGCCCTCGCTGGCTCATGACCCATCGACGGGTGGCGGAAGCTGAAGCCGTCGTCTCCAAGATCGAAGACCAGATCTCGCGTGAGGAAGGACTGGCCTCGCTGCCGGCGCCCGAAGGCTCGATGACCGTCCATTCCCGGTCACATGCGACCTTGGGCACCGTCGTCCGCCAGCTCTTGCACGTCTATCCCAGGCGCACAGCGCTGGGCATCGCGCTGTTGACCACGCAGTCGTTCACATACAACGCGATTTCGTTCACCTACCCCTTCGTGCTCACGAAATTTTATGACGTGCCGGCCGGCAACATCGGCTTCTATATTCTTCCGTTTGCGCTCGGCAACTTCCTGGGCCCGCTGGTGCTCGGCCGATACTTCGATACTGTCGGCCGGAAGCCGATGATCAGCTTCACCTATGCCCTGGCCGGTTGTCTGCTGGCTGTGACGGGGTACCTGTTCTGGCAAGGCGCGTTCACGCCCCTCACCCAAACGCTGGCCTGGTCGGTCATCTTCTTCTTCGCCTCGGCCGGCGCCAGCGCAGCCTATCTGACCGTCAGCGAGATCTTTCCCCTGGAGATCCGTGCAATGGCCATCGCAAGCTTCTTCGTCGTGGCGCAGGGGGCAGGGGTCGTCGCGCCTTGGTTCTATGGCAAACTCATCGAATCATCCGCCGAGAGTGTATTCTATGGCTATCTCTTGGGAGCGGGGATGATGCTCGTGGGCGCGCTTATAGAACTGTGGCTCGGCGTGAAAGCCGAAGGGCTGTCACTCGAATCCATCGCCGCACCACTCTCGTCGGAGAAACGACCGGAAGACCCGGCTCGAAGCAGGGATTGAGATCGAATCGCCGCGTTTCATCCAGCGTGGTTTGCCAGAACGTATCAAAGTCGGCGGGTTCGTCACGCGGGGGCAGATAAACCTGTAGTTCTTCCAGGGGTTTGTCGAAAAAAGCCAT
>DATIQH010000369.1:0-5029 GCA_035471155.1 Nitrospiraceae bacterium
GGTTGATTAGGGGTCAGCCCCTGGATAATATTTCTCCCCGTGTTGGCGTTTGGCGGACTTTGATCGAATGTATGCCAGCCAGCACAGCCTGACGGCGGGTTGTTGGTCGGATAGAACTGAATCGGCATGCCACAATAGGCCGGGTTAGTAAAAATCAATTCATCAAGCCCAAATGGCGCATCCGCTTCTCCCGGCAAGAGAATTCCTGTTCCAGTAAGCGCAGCTGTCGCCGTGGCCACGACGTTCATGCTATTGATGCCCATAATGCTAGCCAACCAGGTCGCGACCGGGCCATTGGCCCCTCCATCTCTCCTAGCCGTGACCTGCACCCCCGTTGGGCCGACGTTCCCAGGAGTCAAGGTCCGAGGACCACTGTTCCATACCCCGATCACAATATCGGCGGGATTGATGGTAATCGCCGCCACCTCACGCGCTCTATTGAGTAACGCCACTCCCGTTGCGGCATTCTCCACAGCGCTAGGATCACTGAGCACATAGGTGGTGTAGGGTGTCCCTGCCGGCAAGGCCGCATAGATCACGCCCAGTGCCCTCGCCCCAGCCAAGGCCGACCCGTCTGCCACATTCTGCAATTCATTCCGTGCGATCATGGCATTGCTGATGTCGAGCGCCAGGGCTCCAAACGACAGCAAGACCACGATCATAATAGCGACGATGACAGCCACAGCGCCCCTCGTATCTTGCATCACCGGAGGTCGGCAAATGACCTGCCCTATTTTGTTCGCCGGCAGCGCCTTATTCATGTCTCATCACCGTCTGAGCTGTGAGGTTGATCGTTGGGGCAATCGACGTGAGTCCTGGCAACACCGCATATGTATAGGGAAGAGTCAGCGTGACCGTCACCGGTGTGCCTGTGACACCACCAGCCACGATGGCGCGGGTCACATTCCCAGGAGGGATCCCGGCAGCTGTCAAATAATTGTCGATCACGGTATCGATCTGACCAGTGGTAATCGCGGGTATCGATTGAACAATACCTAGCCGCGCCCCTTCGCGACTGGCGTTGGTCAATATCGCCTGCCGGTAGAGAGCCAAGCCAAACTCGATTATCCCGAACAGGATCATCATGAGCACTGGCAGCAGCAAGGCAAACTCTACAGCCGAGGCCCCCGATTCTGATCGAAGTTTCTTGTGCAGGCTCATCATCCCCTACCTTGTTTGAATACCCGAACTGATCATCGAAGGATTAGCCATGGGCTTTCGAATGTCTTCCGGCTTCTCGAACGACGATCGATAGCGCTCCAGGGTGTGTTTCGCGGCTGCCGCATCTTCTAACCCTTGAACAGGATCCAGATTGCTCCCCGCATCCGGATTCAGAGTCTGTAGATCGTTCGCCATGGTATAGGCCAGCCCATAATCCGGCCCCAGCGTCGTGGGCCGCGTTGTACATCCTGTCACGGAGACAACCGCAAGGATCGAGAGTCCAATTCCTGCAAGCAGCAATCCCTTCATAACGTGCTCCTTTATAGTTGGCAGAACGATTTGCAATTCGTCATCACACGCATCTGCTATTGGACCATGTGGCCAAAATTTCCGTCCAATCTTCCGGACACCGCCCCCTCAGCAACTCGTCCGTCACGATCCTGCTTGGCTCGCGAGGCATAGCCGAGTCCGTCAGTCCAGCCCATCAGGTAGAATTCCCAATCGTTCGGCTCGACAAACGTGTCGGTCGGCAAGGCCAACTGTGTGGCATCCATCGGTTTGACATAGCGAGGAGTCACGATGATCACCAGTTCTGTCTGATTCTTCGCGTACTTCGAGCTTCTGAACAACGCGCCAAGAACTGGAATGTCACCAAGGACCGGGAACTTCGCGACTGTTTCACGCATGGTGTCGCGCAGCAAACCTGCTATGGCAAAGCTTTGCCCGTCGGCTAGCTCGACCACAGTCGTGGCTCGTCTAGTGGCAATCGTGGGAACGTTAAATCCTTGAATCTGGAGCGAGTTCGAGAAATCGAGCTCGGACACTTCCGGAGACACCGCCATGCTGATACGATTGTTCGCGAGAACCGTAGGGGTGAAGGACAGTCCGACCCCGAATTTCTTATATTGAATGGTGATCACTCCGAACGCCTGCGGAATAGGAAATGGAAACTCTCCGCCGGAGAGAAACTGAGCTTCCTGTCCGCTGACCGCCACCAACGTCGGCTTCGCCAACACTTTTATGACGTCTTCCTGTTTCAAGGCATCGATAAATCCAGTCCAAGTGATGTCCCCGGTCTGGAACCGCACCAGCGCATTGACTGCATTACTCACAAGTTGGCCCAGGGGATCAGCCGGCGTGCCAGAACCAGCCGCGGAGGTGATATTGTTGAGAGCCGTGAATCCAAAATTGTTCCCGTTTTGGAATCCGGCCATGTTGATGCCGAGTTGCCGAATGAGGTTCCGGTCCATTTCTGCGACACGCACCTCGAGCATGACTTGCTGGGCGCCTCCCACTTGAAGCAAATTCACCACCTTCTTCGGCGCATAGGGTTCGGCGACTTCCAGCGCCCGTGACTGACGAGCCAGGCTGCTGATCGTTCCGGACAGGCTGATGTGATCGTGCGTGGCCGTCACAAGGATGCCCGGCTCATCGGGGAGTATCTTGTGCAACTGTTCCCGAAGCTGGCTCAAATCCGGACTGACCGTGATGTCGAATGCGGAAAACAGCTCGCCATTCTCTTTCCACAGGGTCAACGTTGTGACGCCGATCGCTTTGCCGGTCAGGTAGATCTGCTTTGGCGATAGCACGACGGTATCGGCCACCTCTGGATTCGCCAGGGATGCCCGCTTGATTGACGTGGTGAGATCGAGCACCTTGGACTTTCCCACTCCGAGCTCAAAGCTCTGCGCCTCGCTGGCCACAGCCTTAGACTCGATCATTCCCTGGGCGCCAGCCCCTTGAGACCAGAGGGTGGTACAGAGTGCCAGGAGACAACTGCAAACCATCGATCTCTTCATCACATCGCTCCTTTTGTCGAGTGTTTCTGCTGAGCCCTCACCGACGTCCATCGGCAAATCAGGCTCAGAACTTCACCGCATTCACCGCCGTCCCTCGGATCACTTCGACGGTCACCTGATCCCGGTCATTCACCTTTGCTTCGCTCGGCAGCTCAGGATAGATTTTCAGCAGATTGATCACCTTCTTTGGGGCATAGGCTTCCGCCACCGCCAAAGCCTGAGATAATTTAGCGGGGCTGGAGATAGTTCCCGAGAGAGTGAGATGGTCGTTGCTGCAAATAAGATGGAGGTTAGTTTCTTCCGGCAGCAATTGGCTAAACTTCTGCGTAAGTCGATCCACATCGAGAACCACCTCCACGTCGAAGATGGCAAGAATCTGATCGTCCTTTCCCCACAGCGTCAGGTTGGTAGATCCGAAGCCTCTACCTGTCACGTAGATCTGTTTAGGCGACAGCACGATCGCATCGGCGATCGCCGGATTCGCCAGAGAGGCCCGTTTGATCGCGAACGGGACGTCGACGATGGTTGACTTCCCCAGCACGAGGTCCAAATCCTGCACGTCCTTGCTGGCCTGGGCCGACATCGTCGGAGCCGAACTGTTGGCCCACAGAGGCTGCCCCAACAACGACCCTGCCGCCACGATCGTCCCCGCCACTATACTGGCAAAGGTCAAATTCTTCGATTTCGATCTCATGATGGATTTCATGGTGTTCTCCCCTTAAAATTTCACGTTGGTGCGGTCGCCACCCTTGATGACTTCGACAGAAAACTCTGGCCCACCTTCTTTCTTGATTTCCTTGGCACGGAAGGATGCCAGGAGCGAAGCCACGTTGGCGCCCTTCGTCAGCACCTTCTCGACGTTGAGCGGATTACGTAGCGCGAGGCGAAGCTTCCCTTGAGTGGACGCGAGTGCCAATTTCTCCGCCTCTTCTACGTCAACCTCAAGCGTCATCACCTGGACCGGCTTCGGATCCTTCTCATTTCCGTTCTTCTCGTATTGCATGCCGGCCGCGAGAACTTTGAGGTTTCCCAAAATCATCTTGGCAACCGGACTCTGAGACTTTGAATCCGGTTCGATGGTCACCATCACATCTACATGGTCGCCCGGCTTGATGAACCCCGACACACCGATCACGTCATCGACCTTCACCGACATCGC
The DNA here is from genome assembly GCA_035471155.1 of Nitrospiraceae bacterium. GTDB lineage: Bacteria > Nitrospirota > Nitrospiria > Nitrospirales > Nitrospiraceae > Palsa-1315. The sequence goes on from DATIQH010000369.1 coordinate 4,120, forward strand.
TCGCTTCATTGGATCAGTCACCGCCGCCACGCCCGACCCCACGTCTTTCCCCGATGCCAGCTTGGACCGAAGAATGACTTCGTTCGCCTTCATATCGAGCAGCAGCACTGCATCCTTCAAGTCCTCAACATTCTTGTAGTACCCCTCTGGAAGAGCCCCAGCTGGGTAGTTCACCACTTGCAACATCTCAGGAGTCAGTTTCGTGCCCCATGCAAAATCGGCTTTGGCCACAACCACTTCCCCGGTGGAGACAGTCGGAATGGCAGCCTCTGCCACGTGCCGCATATCTATGTCACGCAGCCACCCCATCACCAAGAGTGCGGTTATCAATCCGATCACAACTGCGCCGGCGAAAAAGAGCTGGGGACGATACTTTTGCATGATCACGCCTCCCTGAAGTGTAGATGCCAAGTTGATTTCCGTCAAAAACAGTTACAGATTTCTGCTCGATCCCTATCTTCCTACCCCCCCCGAACCATACCCCACACCTTTTCACCCGAGCGGATACCACCAGTAGGATCCAATCGTTCCAAGGCCGATCGCGACAGCATAGGGCACCTTGGGAGCTGCGCCTTGCTCTGGAGTCAATCCCTGCGCCGACCTCGTCACAACCATGGTTTCGACATAAGACCAGAGCCACAAGCCCGTTTTTCGCCACCCCTGGTGGAAACCGAGCACCAGGAAGGCCAATAAGCCCCCAACGAGGGCGATAGCGATGGCAGCGGAAATTGTCTGGGCAGGACCGAGAAAGCTTCCGACTGCTGCAAACAATTTCACGTCTCCTGCCCCCATCCATCCGCACACATACAAGATGACGAATAGCCCAAGTCCCACTGCAGCTCCCTCCAGGCTGAACACGAATCCCGCGAACTGGTTCATGACTGTATGAAAACCGAGGCCGGCAAGGATC
>DATIQH010000370.1:0-5774 GCA_035471155.1 Nitrospiraceae bacterium
GGAGGCCTCGGCTCGCTGCGCGAGCGTCTGCATGCGCCGCTCGAGCAGGCCGCGCTGGAGGCACTGCGACCGGCGTCGTCTGCATGGACGCCTTCAGTTCATCAATCGCCTTCGCAACATCTGTTTCCGTCGAACCAAAACGATCTCCCATCACTTTTATGGCCTGCGCGATTGCTTTCTTCATCTTCATAATTTGTTCTTCCGGTGTCATCGAGACTCTCCTTGATAAGTTGGGGGCATGGATCGAAAAGTCCGCGCCGCGCATTCGCGAGTCGGCCTCCTCGAGGAACCGATCCGCATCCATCCCGCTGGTCAGGCCCAATGATCGCAGCACGTCGGACACACTCTGGCAGAGGAGCGGCGGAGACTTGAGAATCAGTCACGCCCAGAAGTATCAGGAAGCGTAAGAGATGGTACAGTCCGCGAGCCTCACACCTTGCGCCATCAATCTGGACGCAATGAGTACGGGAGTCAAGCATTATAACTGCGGCCTGGATAGATCAAAGAAACTGGCACGTTGCGAAGGGCACTGGAGCGAACACTGGCAGCCCGGGTGCCGATCGCGACGCTGGAGTACGCGCTCGCAGAACGGCATCCGCTACCTGGATTGGTCCATCATTCCGATCGTGGCGTGCAGTATGCGTCCGAGGAGTAAGTGACGATGCTGCAAACACACCACATGATTCCGAGCATGAGACGGCCAGCCAACCCTGCGGCACACACAATATTTATGACGCAGCGAGGCACTCATGAGTTGCGCGCTTGTAAGGAGGCTTCCCCTTTCCAACAGAAATTCGAAGCGATGCGACAACATATTCCTTGGGATGCGTTTGAAACGGCGCTGTGGCCAAAGAAGAAAATACGGAACGTGAGGAGTGCACCAACGCGCACCTGCGCATTCGTCGGAAGGAGCACGGTGGGGCGGGTGTTACACGGACTGCTGCCAGCTAAAGATCTGGTGTCCGTAACGGGACTCTTGAGCCTTAGCACTACCTCATTGAACGATTAGACGGAATCATCGAGGTGGGGCAGCGGGTGGTGAAGGAGGACGATGCACTAACAAGGAGGCGGCATCCCGTCTGAAGCGCCTACGACCTATAAAGGCACACCACACACACAATAAGCCGCCGATCACCATGCTAGCCACAGCCACTGAAATGCTAGCAACAATCCAAAACATGAATAGGGCGTATAACATGGATGGCGCTCCTCAAAACTTCTATCAAATGCCTCAATCTGTTTACAGCGGATGACCAGGACCCCTTTGCCCTTCCAGGCACTTAGCACCACACACCATGCAAACTCTTCCACGAGCCAGATATGATGAGATCATGTCGTTGCAAGTGAGAAGGCGGAGGCTAGAGAAGCAGCACGAGAGGCGAAGAAAGGCTTGTGGGGTGCGCCCATTCATGTGCCGCCGTGGGAGTGGTGGAAGAGACGGTAGCGTCACTTCTGTTCGTCGGCTCAACTCCTCACTTCCCATACTGCTCAAACCAACCACGCAGAGGTCTTCCTCTGTCTCGCTAGCAGGATGCCACTACAGTCTGCCGGCCCAACAGACCGTCGCATGTGAAACGCAAGCAATTCAGCTGGGTTTTTGCGGCAGGTGCTTGAACGCAACGTTGAAGAACGCCACATTCGGGTGTTGGAGCTCCAACTGCTTCTCACGAACCGGGAACGACCGGTCGCCGATGGCGAGCAATTGTTCCTTGTTGAGATGCAGTTGCCGCTTGTCGTACACCGACCACTCGAATTCGCGCGTCATACCGAGGGCATCCACCGGACAGGCATCGACACACAGCCCACAAAACAGACAGCGGGTCATGTCCATGTAATACTCTTTTGCGTAGCGCTTTGTCGGTTCGCCCGGCACCTCCGCACTGACTACGCGAATCACCCGTGACGGGCAGGCGGCTTCGCACAGGTCGCAGCCGACACATTTTTCCACCCCGTCGTCGTACCGCAACAAGGCCAGCATCCCACGATAGTTGTCCGGCAGTATCCGTTTTTCGTGCGGGTACTGCAGGGTGACCGGCCGGTAGTGCAACATGTGCGACATCGTCGCTTTCATCCCGACGAGGATCTCGTAGAAAGTGATGGTCTTGATCCAAGCCTTGAAAGTCATGTTGATCTCGTCTGTTTTGTCTATCCGCTTTATCTTGTTGACTTCCGACAAACACGCTGCAGTACGGCAACATTAACGCCACGATATGACAGAACTTCCGCGAGGAAAGTCCCTTTTTCGCCGAGTCATTCTCTCACCCGTTCAACGAACAGTCCGGAAAAAGACTGTGTGTATGGTCGCGTTTCACGGCCATGGCGGGTATCAGTTCCTCGCCTGGACGCTTCTCGGGCCGCGTGAATCGACAGCACCTGATGTGGGAGCAACGAGCGCGGAGCGTCAGGAAGACTCCATCATCGCGATCAGCTAAGAACGCCTTCCCTGACGCTCCTCATCCCCAGATCAACACAAGGCCCCTAGGCCACCTTGACCTCGATGGCTTTCGACTTTGCCTTCTCGGATTTTGGGAGACGCACGGTGAGCATGCCGTCCTTGTAATCAGCCGACATCTTGCTCCCATCCGTATTCTCCGGAAGCGAGAAGCTCCGCATGAAGCTCCCGTAGGCACGTTCGATCCGATGATGCTTGTGCCCGGTGGTTTCCTTCTCGTATTTCCGTTCGCCGGAAATCGTCAGGACATCGTTTTCCACCGTGAGCTTGACCTGCTCCTTCTTCATGTCCGGTAATTCCGCCCTGATGAGGAATTGCTTCTCATCCTCCATAATGTCCACCAGCGGCGACCATTCGGCCACCGTCATGGCTTCCTTGCGTCCGTCACCCATCGTCGCCCGAGTGGCCAACATCGTCGCCAACCGGCTTTCCAATCCATCCCGATCCTTGAAAGGATACCATTGAGTTCTGCTGATAGGGTCCCAACGTAAAAGTGTGTTCATGGCTTCATCTCCTCTGGTGATCGACATGGATGTCCATTCGACCGCCGGTTTGTGTGATTACTTACTCGACGCGCTAGCCAATTGCCGTTCCGCGTTCACCCAGTCCTCCAAGGCCCGGCCTTCCTGCCGACCCCGTTGCTCGTACAGTGCGTACGCGCACAGCGCAATGCGGTCTTGAGCCTGCGCATCGTTCGGACTCATCTTAGGCGTGCCGGCCGACATGCTCGACGCCGCGGGATTTGAAACAGTTTCCTTGCTCATCGTATACCTCCTCACGCTGCCGTGTTGTTCGTGGTGGACTGCCGTTCCGAGAGATCCGGACGTGGATCAAGAATTCTCTGCATGATGTCCATGGTCCTAGCCGCTATGGATCAGCAGACCATGACACACGACATGCAGCCGTTCAGAAAAACTCTGGCATCGGAGCGGCGGAGACTGGGGAATCGGTCACGCTGGGACGGATCAGGAAGCGCAAGAGATAGGACAGTCAGCGGGGCTTCACACCGGACAATATCACCCTGGGCGCAATGCGTATGGGAGTCAAGTAGTATAATGTGGGCTTAAATAGTTCAATGATACTGGCACGTTGCGACGCGCGCTGGAGTGGGGCAGGACTCAGCACGCAGGGGCAGCTTTTCGAAGATCCCATGAAACCGGTATCTGTAGGAGCGAAGCGATTGAGGAACCGCCGATGTGGTGATCTGCGTATTGTCTTTCGCAAATCGAACTGCTGCGCCCTGCTTGAAATGTGGACAGGGAGAATGCGTCAGGGAAAATACCGGAAACAGAGTGAACTCTGTTTCCAAGGCTCGCGGGGAAGACGGCCGTGTCGAGACACTGGGGTGACTACGGGTAGAATTGATTGAGGCGTTCGATCAGGGGTTGGGCTTCTGGTGTGCTGGCTCGTGTCGGCTCGCTGGGTGGATGATCCCAAGCCAACGTTCGGATGCCTGCCTCCGTGAGCACCGCGCAGATGATCTCGACCATCGCCTCGACGGTCACCTCGGTCCAGGGTCGGAGGTCCAAGACCCGCTCCTCCGGCCTGCCGGGCGGAGGGCTCTCATGAATGAGCGTCCAGCATCGGTTGAAGATGGTGGTACGCAACACAACCGGCACATTGAGCGAGGTCAGGCGGGACGTGCAGAGTGCCGTCACCAACAGGACGAACTGAAGATCGGGCATGTCGGGACGATCAATATCGAGCGTCTGCATGGTCGTCGTCTCCCCAGAAAGCCTCAGAACACCTTCCGGCAGTTCCGGGCCTCGGTCAAGGATGGTATCGCTCAAAGATCGGTATAAATTTCGAAAAAGGCGTCGATACTGCCCAGTAGCCGGGCTTTGATCTCATCCGGTGTGCCGCTAATGACGTGCAAGGCCATGTTTCCTTCCGATCCATCCGGCAGGGTGATGGACACGTGAGTGTGCGCGAGTTCGGGAGCCGTGCCCTTATCCAACCGCATGCCATAGCCCAGCGTATATTGGGGCATCCCGAGCGTGAGCTTTGAATTCACGTACGCCATGATCCACCTCGTTTTAGATCGTCGACAGTGTTTGCAGGCTGACGGGCAGAAGTTCCAGGTTGTTCGTGTTCGCCTTCTCCCGAACCTTCCACCCGTGTTTTACACCTTCGTGAGCGCCGCAACCGGCTTCGGGAGTAGGTCCTTGTAGCCATACCGCTCACTCAGATACTCCTTGGCCTCGTCACTCATATACTCGGTAAATTTGTAGCGATCCTCTTCGACGGTCTTGGCGTCTTCCATGACCTTGTCGGTCGGGATCGCATACTCGATATTGCAGGACGTATAGGCCTGAATATAGGTCGGACCGACTTCGCGGGCAATCAACACCGCCTTCTTGATGCAGCCTTCCACCCGCCGGGGATTATTCGGCACGACCGTGGCAATATAGGCGCAGCCGGCGATTTTGGCCATGCTGACCATATCCATCTTTTCGAACTTTTTGCCGAGCGGAGCCATCTTGAGCACCGCTCCTCTATTCGTCATCCCGCTTTCTTGTCCGCCCGTATTCCCGTAGACCTCGTTATCCAACATGATCGTCGTGAACCGTTCCTTCCGGAACCAGGAATGAAGTACCTGCTGGAATCCGATATCGGCGGTTCCCCCGTCCCCCGCGATCACTACGACATCCTTGGGTTTATCGCCGAAACGAATCCGCAACCCACGCGACAATCCGCTGGCGACACCGTTCTGGTCGCCGTAATTGCCGTAGACGAAGGGGATCGCCGCCTGGGAAATCGCCAGCCGGCCGCAGCCAGCCGTTCCGACTGTGATGGTGTCCTCGGGATTCGGAAACGCGATGATGGCCAATCGGATGAACAAGGTCATTGCACAACCGGCACACATAGGGTGCTCTTCAAGAATTTCCTTGAAGCTGCCCATTTGCGATACCGTCACCTTCTTCCCGAAGGGCCCGTGCTCCACCATATCGCGGTATTCTTTGGGCATGAACGTTTCAAATCCAGGTGAAAACTTCACATAATCGAGACTCATCTGACACCTCGCTCTTTCTCTGTTAGCCGCGGTTGCGGCGGTGATACTTACGCCTCTTGCAACACCAACTGCTTCGCGGCGTCCTTCTTTTCCTTCGCCTTGGCGGCGATTTCAGCCAGCAGTTGCTTGGCCGGCTCACTGATGTACTCCTTATAGGCGAACCGTTCAGTCGGTTTCTCCGAATCCCGCATTTCCTGAAGCCCTTCCATGCTGTTCTTCCCGATTTCGAGAATGCACGGCGTATAGAGCTGGAGGTAGGTCGGGCCGATTTCGCGCGAGATCATGACCGCGTTCCGGACCACCTTCTCA